>CALESS010000141.1 GCA_937907495.1 uncultured Anaerolineaceae bacterium | reverse complement strand
GAACGATTTTCATTACTGGGAGCGGTTTTCCAGGGGGGCAGCCGGGCTGGCAGGGGCGAAGGTGGACCCCTGGATGGAAATCTGGCTGGAAGATTGGCAGGTGCAACAACTGGAGAAGGACCGGTTTCAGTTACAGGCAAAAGATGGAGAATTTGGACTGGATTTGCGCCTGGAAGACCAAAAGACTATTGCATTCCAGGGGGATGAAGGTTACAGCCAAAAAGGGGAGCAGCCGGGGAACGCGTCCATTTATTATTCGATTCCGCATCTGGTGAGCAGCGGAGAGCTAACCTGGCAGGGGCAGATTTTTGAGGTGACCGGGTTGAGCTGGATGGACCATGAATTTAGCACCTCCGCTTTAAGCGGCACACAAGTAGGCTGGGATTGGTTCGGGCTGCACTTATCGGATGGCAGTGAGTTGATGGTCTATCATATCCGCAACGCGGATGGCGAGATTGATCCATTCTCCAAAGGATTGTATATTCGCCCGGATGGGACGACGAAGCTGCTGAAGATGGCTGATTTTTCGATCGAGGCTGGAGCGAGTTGGACAAGCCCGCACTCCGGGGCGGTTTATCCAGCGGAGTGGGTGGTTCGTGTTCCGGGAGAGGATTTGGAAATTTCTATAAAGCCGCTCAACCGAGACCAGGAACTGAATTTGTCCTTTGTTTACTGGGGGGGGGCGGTGGCGATCGGGGGGGTGAAGGGGAAAATAGTGATTGAGGGGCGGGGATATGTGGAATTGACAGGTTATGCTCAATCCATGCAGGGGCGCTTCTAGAGTGCGGGTGACATCTGTCCTTTAAATGATTAATTTCACAATTGGTTATTGACAAGCGCAATTTCCGTCCGTATAATAAAGGTGTTCATGGGAGCGCTTCCAACAAATTTCCCACGAAAATAGCATTACGCCCATTGGAGTCAATGGATGCAAGAACTGACGCTCGAAGATATCGCCAAGCAGGCTGGTGTATCGCGCTCTACAGTTTCCAGGGTGATTAACGGTCATCCAAATGTCAGCCCGGAAGTTCGCAAGCGGGTTCTCAAGGTGATTCAAACCACCGGGTTCCACCCCAATGCAGCCGCCCGCTCGCTGGCTTCGCAGCGGACAAACATGATCGGCCTGGTGCTTCCACGCAGTGTCAGCTCATTCTTCACAGATCCCTATTTCCCCATCCTGGCTCAAGGCATTGCCTTTGGCTGCAATAATCATAATTTGACCTTTTCTCTTTTCCTCGTCGGCAACAAAGAAGACGAGGAAAAAATTACCCCGCGCATTTCTCGGCGGGGGCTGCTGGATGGTCTGCTGATCCAGGTGGGATCACCGGGAGATGAGTTGATTGAACGTCTTTCCAAAGCCAGCATCCCGAGCGTCATTTTGGGGCGTCCCTCCCCGGCGGAGGGTATCAGTTATATTGATGTGGATAACGTCCAAGCGGCGTTTATGGCTACCCGGCACCTGATTAACACAGGATATCAGCGGATTGCGACCATCACCGGCTCCCGGGATAGCACTGCTTCGCTGGATCGGTTGGAGGGATATACCCGGGCTTTACACCAGGCAAACCGAGGGGTTGACCCGGCTTTGGTGGGGGATGGAGATTTCACGGAGGTGAGCGGGTACACGGCGATGAAAGCATTGTTGCCAGCCGAGCCGGATGCTGTTTTTTCAGCCTCGGATATTATGGCGGTGGGCGCCATCCGGGCAATTCAGGAAGCGGGTTTACGGATTCCACAGGACATTGCGATTGTGGGGTTTGATGATGTGCCCCTGGGCGCCCGGAGCACCCTGCAGTTAACAACCATTCGGCAACCGATTCTGAAATTCGGCATTAAGGCTGTCGAATTGTTATTGGATGTCATTGAGAACGGCGCCAAACCGACACGGCGTCTCATTTTGGATACTGAGTTGGTCATCCGAGACTCGTGCGGTGCCAGGAAACTTGAGGCGGTTTCAGTTGAAAGGTAATTTTTTTATCTGAACGTGAGAGCGCTCTCATTGTGTATCTGCTTGATAAGGAGGTGATGTCGAAAAACCATTGGGATTTTGTTGGGTGTTAATTTTTCAATCAACTAATTTCTGGAGAAAAGGAAGAACGATGAAACGCATTTCGATGATTTTTTCTGTTTTGTTGGTTATGAGCATGCTGCTTGCAGCCTGCGTTGAGACTCCCCCCGCGGCCACAGTTGCCCCCGTTGAGCCGACGACTGCTCCGACCACGGCGCCTGTTGAACCCGTTGCGCCCACCCCCGAACCCACGATGCCGGAAGATCCGGCCTCCATTGCAGCGGCTCTGCCCCGCAGTGAAACCCTGTACTTTAACGGGCAGCAATGGAATGCTGTTGTATGTTGGAATCCCTATTCCTCCAACTGCAACAATGCAATGGCGCTTGCTCAACAGGATAATGCGCGCGTCATCATGTTCGAAACGCCCTACCTGTACAACATGATGGATGGCAAGCAGTATCCGTTGCTGGCGGATGGTGATTACACCTGGAACGATGCCCAGACCGAAATCACCTTCAAAATCAAATCCGCCGCCAAGTGGAGCGATGGCACCCCTGTCACCGCTGAAGATGTCGCCTACACCTGGGCTTCGCACGTCAAATATAATACCCAGTTTGGCGCCGCCAATAAAGATTACATTGAAACGATTGAAGCGGTAGACCCCTCGACTGTTCTGGTCAAGGCAAAATTGGATGCAGATGGGGCTGCTGTCAATCCCCTGCTGGTTCAGGCTTACCTGAGCAGCAACTATGTCATCCAAAAAGCCTGGACTGAAACTTTGGAAGCCCGCACCGGCGGTGACGCGACAGCCTTTATGGGGGATGTGGCGGAAGATGCTGTCTATTCTGGCCCTTACCACAAATTCTTTGCAGATGATTCCAAGGTCGTCTATGTGCGTGACGACAATTACTGGGGTCAGGATGCCAGCATGTTTGGCAAGCTGCCCGCGCCCAAGTACCTGGCGCACACCATTTTCAAAGACAATGCTGCCGGTTCCGTTGCCCTGGCCCAGGGTGAAGTGGATGTAAGCCAACAGTTCAACTCCAACATCCAGGTGCTCTGGCTCAACTACGGTCTGCCTGTTTCCACCTACCTGCCCGAGGCCCCTTACGGCATCGGTGCCAGCTTGCCGACCGCCTTCTTCAACAAAGCCTCCTACGGCCTGGATCAAATTGCGGTGCGCAAAGCCATCGCGATTGCGGTGGATTATGACACGATCATTTCCAACGCCATGACCAACCAATCCGCCACATTCACCCAGGTTCCCCGCTCACTCATGAATCCAACCCCCGGTGAGCAGGCCCTGTATGATCATGCTGCGGTTGCCGACCTGCAATGGGCTGGCAATGACATCGAAGGCGCCAAGATGCTGCTCGATGAAGCTGGTATCGTGGATACCGATGGCGATGGCTGGCGCGAATTCGAAGGTCAGAAGCTCTCGTATATTGCCACCTGCCCGAATGGCTGGTCCGACTGGCAAGCCGCCATCGAAGTGGTTGCTGCCGCTGGACAGAAGATTGGCATTGACATTACCACCAATTATCCGGATTGGTCTGTCTACCAGACCGTCGTCACCAACTGGCCGCTGGCCGAAGGTTACGACATCTTCATGATGTGGTCGGATGGTGCTGGCCCGACCCAGCCCTGGGGCCGCATCCGCCATCTGCTTAGCTCTGAATTTGCCGAAACCACCAACAACTGGAATGGCAACTGGGGCGCCTATATCAACCCGGCAGCAGATGAATTAATTAAAGCCATCCCGACCATGACCGATGATGCCGAAATTAAGGCTGCTTACACCGAATTGGTCAAGATGTACCTGACGGACATCCCCTCCTTTACGCTCATGTATCGCCCGCAGTCTTTCCACGCGGTGAACGAGAGTGTGTGGACGGGCTTCCCGCATGAGGGTGATGGAACCAACCCGCCCGTACCGCCGTTGGATTTGACCGACGGTTGGTCAATCGCAGGTCTCTATAACCTGGAACTCGTCAAGTAGACTTCCATGAGTAAAGACAGCCATGTTCCGCCTAAAAACCGGAACATGGCTGTTGACTGTTTTCTTAATTCCATTTGCCCTGCTACAAAGATAATAACCTCGAAAATTTTTTTCGAAATCATATAAACTAAATTGGATTTATGTATTTCCTGCCGTTACCTGGGTAATCGCCAAACAAATATCCAGGGTGCGTAATTCACCCGGTTGGGTGTGCAAGCAGCTTTTCCAAAGTCAAGCTTATTAATTGTGGGTGCCGAAGTTAAACAGGCGGATCATGGAAATTAGAGGAGGCATCGGGTGAAAGGGTACCGCAAATATTTCTTGAAAAAGCTGGGTTTGTTATTGGTAACAGCGCTTTTTGCTTTCCTGCTGAATTTCCTCCTGCCACGCTTGATGCCGGGAGATCCGGTGGCAGCCATCGTTGCCAGGTTGGCCCAGGGAATGTCCAGTTCAACCGGGATGAAAGCGGTTTATGAACATTATGCAAACCTGTTTGGCACCAACCGGCCGATCATTGAACAATTTTTACTTTATATGAGGAATGTCTTACAGGGCGATTTTGGTTTATCATTCAGCCAATATCCCCGCCCGGTAATTGATATCATTAAATCTTCCATTGGCTGGACAGTCGCTCTCCAGTTTCCTGCCATCATTGTAGGCTGGATAATTGGCAATACCCTGGGTGCGTTGGCTGCGTACATCAAGAAGGGTTTTGACAAGACGTTGCTGCCCATCAGCATATTTATCAGCAATTTACCGGCTTTTGGAATGGCCGTGATTTTTATGGTTGTTTTTGGTGTCGGATTAAAATGGTTCCCCACATCCGGGGGGTATGGCTTTGACTTAATTCCCACCTTTAGCTGGAATTTTATCTGGTCGGTCATTGTGCATTACCAGTTACCGTTCTGGTCCATTGTGATGATTGCCATCGGTGGGCAGGCAATTGGGATGCGCTCCATGGCGATCTATGAATTGAATGCGGATTACGTGAAATACAGCCGATTCATGGGCATCCGGGATCGAAAAATCGTCGGGTATGTATTCCGCAATGCCATGCTGCCACAGATCACCGGGCTGGCCTTGGCCATCGGCACGATGGTAGGCGGCGCCTTGTTTGTGGAGATCATTTTTGGTTACCCGGGGCTTGGATATGTCTTGCTGAA
>CALESS010000140.1 GCA_937907495.1 uncultured Anaerolineaceae bacterium | reverse complement strand
CGGGGCCATGTCAGTGGTGAGCATGTACGATATCTTCACCCTCTACTTGCAGCGCGGCAACGTGGATGTCGGCTTCCTGGGCGGGGCGCAGATTGACCGCTACGGCAACATCAATGCAACGGTGATTGGCCCTTACGAAACCCCCAAGGTGCGCCTGCCCGGGTCTGGCGGCTCGCAGGAGATCGCCGCCTGGGCCAACCGCTGCTATATCATCACCCCGCACCAGAAGCGCCGCTTCCCCGAACGGGTGGACTTTGCCACCTCGGCCGGCTACCTGGGCGGCCAGGGTGAGCGCCAGGCGGCTGGCGTGCGCGGCAAGGGGCCGGTGGCGGTGGTGACCGACCTGGGCATCCTTGAACCGGATGAGAGCGGCGAGATGATCCTGACCACGCTGCACCCCGGCGTGACCGCTGAGCAGGTCATGGCCAACACCGGCTGGGCGTTGAAGAGCGCCGCCAAGGTGGCGGTGACCGAGCCGCCCTCCGCGCATGAACTGCGCATCCTGCGCGAGGAACTGGATCCCACCGGGATCTACCTGAAATAACCCGTAACGGCTCCTGGAATTCCGGGAGCCGTTTTTTATCCAGCCGGAGGCCCTGTCATGGGCGGTACAGTATAATTAAGAGTATTCCTGGCGCAGAGGTTGGTTATGGCTGAGACGACTCCCATCGAGGTGCTGTGCACCATTGATTTTCCCAACGAACTGGTGCAATCCTGGCGCGCCATTTCTCCACGCCTGCGCATCACCGAGATCCCCACGCGCCGGGTGGAAGACATTGCCGAGGATATCTGGCAGCGGGTGGAAGTGCTTTACACCGACCGCGTGCTGCCGCCGCCGGAGATGGCCCCCAACCTGCGCTGGCTGCAATTCCATTTTGCCGGGGTGGATTTCGCCGCCAGCCACCCGCTGCTGGCCCGCCCGGATTTAATTGCCACCACCCTGAGCGGGGCCGCGGCGCCGCAGGTGGCCGAATATGCCCTGACCGCCCTGCTGGCCCTGGCCCACCGCATGCCGGCAGTGATGAAGAACCAGGCCAAGATGGAATGGCCCAACGACCGCTGGACGCGCTTTGTGCCGCGCGAACTGCGCGGCAGCACGGTGGGCATCATCGGCTACGGCAGCATTGGCCGTGAACTGGCGCGCCTGCTGCAACCTTTTGGCTGCACTGTGCTGGCCGCCAAACGGGATGTCTTTCACCCCGAGGACAGCGGCTACCTGCCGGAAGGCATGGGCGACCCGGAAGGCAGCCTGTTCACGCGCCTGTATCCCATCGAGGCGCTTGGCTCGATGCTGAAAACCTGCGATTTCGCC
>CALESS010000139.1 GCA_937907495.1 uncultured Anaerolineaceae bacterium | reverse complement strand
CCAACTCCCCCACGCCTTCCGACTTTAACAACAGGTACATTCCCAACCCGGCAGCAACCATGTGCAAAGCAAGCGCCAGGTTAAACCCGATCGGCGCCGGGAGGAGGATGCCTGCCCAGCCCGGCACATACCAAAACCCAGCCAACGGGTGGGCAGCAAGAGGCATCCCCCCGAACAAGCCCGGATACCACAACGGAATTTGTCCCAACTGACTCAAGCTCATGCGGATGTACTCTGCATACGGCAAATGGCTGATGGTCAAATCGGAAAAGGGCGAGGTCTGGCTATAGGCATATTCACCTACCCGGCCCAACACCAGCCAGGTGGGAATTGTAAAGGTCAGGAATTTCAGCCAGCGAAATCTGGTCACGGCCTTATTAATTGATAGATGGTCACATCCGGGTTGGAAAACACTTCACACCCCAGCTCATTCGGCTGCCCCGGCATCATCTGCCTTTCTGGCCACCCCACCCATACATAATCCACCCCGTTTTGCGCCGCCCATTCCTGGTTTTCCGGGCTGAAAGGATCGAGGAAGTACCTCTCCACGCCTTCCAACTTCTCCGCTGCATGTACCGTCTCAAATTCATGACCGTAGACCACCCTGCGGCCGCTTTGCCCCGGTATCCGCCCTCCCGCCCTGGCGCCACTGAGAATGACCGCATCTTCGGCTGTATTTTGGCGTACCCATTCATACGCTTGATTCTCTCCCGCGCCGATGAATAAGTCCTCAGCCTGGATTTCTGTCGCATAGAACCCCAAAAAAAGCACCACGATATTGGTCGGGATGGAGAGGAAAAAAATGGCGGGCAGCAGCCATTTTCTGGGTTTGGGTTTGAGCAAAAAAACTGCCCGGATGGCATACGCCGCCAGTGGGAGATAAAACCCGGTCAAAAATCTGCGCTGTAAACTGAACGGCACCACCTGGAAGATGGTTGCCGCTGCTGCCCAGATCAACATCTGGTTCCACAGATCGGATTCGCCCGGCTCTTTGGCCCTGTTCAAGGCTACAAACAGCATGATCAAGGCCGGAGAAAAAGAGATGATCCAATCCCAGATCACGGGGGCGGGGGTAATGTTCTGCTGGTTCCAAATCTTGAGCATCGGGTCGCGAATCGTCACAAGGTATTGGACTGCCGCCCAAACCCCACCTGGAATCACTGCCAACACATCCCAGGGTACCGAGAAGCCCAATTCCCGTTTCATCTTCCACAGCCATGCAATTCCGAGCACCAATCCGACCAATACAATTCCGAAAGGCAGGACAACGCTCAGGGCCACTCCGATCGCGGCTGCGGATAAGAACCGCTTCCATTCAAAACCACTGCCTGAAAGCAGCAGCATCCAGATCATCAACCCCAAACCCAGGGGAAAATGCGGATTGACATACATTGAAAGAAATGGATAAGCTTCCGCAACCCACAAATCAGAAGTTGTCACGCCGAAGACAAATAACAGCCAGCCCATCCCCGAACCAAGTGCCGCCAGAAAGAAAAACGAATCTGCCTTTTTGGAAGACCCAGGAAACAATGTCGCAGACAACTTCCCCAGCATCCAGAGCAAAAAGCCAGCCGCCCCCAGCCGGGCAAGATGAAATACCCAGATCAGGGGAATCTGTAATATCCGCGCCAGGTGCCCCAAAAAAAGATAGAACGTAAAAAGCGGTTGCGGATTACCTGCCTCAGGATTAAAGGGCAGCCTGAACAACCAGCCTCCCTCATAGCCCTGGTACATCTTCGCCAGGTAGGAGTTTCCATCCTTTGGATTGAGCAGAAACCCGCCAAAAACCACCCCATCACCTGCTGAGGTGGCAGCATAGACATATGGCAGTGAGATGAGAAGCAAAACGATGACCGCAATAATGATTTTTTTCATCCACACTCCTTCCAATTATTGTAGTATATCTTCATAAATCTCCACTGGAAATTACAATCCTGCAAATTCTCTTCACTTGCGCTTCTTCCCATCCGCTTCTATAATTCTTTTATGAACCCTGCCGCTCATCTATACCAATTGCAGAAAAAAGATTCTCGTCTGAAAGCCATCGAGGATCGCCTGGTGGAAATTGAGTCTGAACTGGCGGATGATACGCTCCGTACCGAGGCTCAATCTTCAGAAAATTCAGCCCGCTCCATCCTGGATCGCTCCCGCTCGCTTCTCCGTTCCATTGAAGATGAAGTGCAGTCGGTTCGGATAAAACTTGAGACCAGTGAAGCATCCCTTTATAGCGGCAGAATCCAGAACCCCAAAGAATTGCAGGATATCCAGAATGAGATAGCCTCCCTCAAAAGGCGTATTGCCCATCTGGAAGATGAGCAGCTCAAGGCAATGATTCAAGTGGAGGAAGGCGAAGCTGCCCACTCCGCCTCCACCGCAGACCTAAACCGCACACTGGGGGAATCCACTCAAAACCAATCCGCTTTGCGCGGCGAACGCAGCTCCCTGGAAGGAGAAAAAGACCGCCTGCTGGTGGAACGGCAGGCGCTGCTTCAACAATTACCTTCCGAACAGGTGGATCTATACGAGCGGCTGCGCAAACAAAAACGCGGCCTGGCAGTGGTCTCGGTGCAAGAAAATTCTTGCTCCGCCTGCGGAACCAATTTTCGCCCTGCTGAAATCCAGGCAGCCCGTACGACTGCTGAACTGGTCATCTGTTCCTCCTGTGGCCGAATCATCTATGCAGGCTAACTCCCATGTTTCGTAACTTCTCCTTCGACCTTCTCTCTTACCTGCTCGGCCTTCTTTCAGGGTTGCTGATCTGGGCGGTTGTCTCCCAGGCCAGGAACTTCTTTCCCCAGTTAGCAAGGCTGTTCAAAGAACGGTATGAGGAAGTTAAAAAGCAGCAGCAAGCTGGCGCTGATGGCGCAATCCGCCAATCCGTGTTTCGTAAAGCCCAGGCTTCGCATGTGGGCAGTTTTTTTGTTCCGTTAGATGAAATCCTTGTTCAGCCCCAGCTTCTGGCTCCCCCTGTCTCCACGGTCCCCGGCACACCTCCACCTCCTGAAAGTATCGCCGACCAGTTAATACCTTTCCTTCCCTTCCACCCCGAATTTACCGCCGCCTTCTCTCCCCACCGGCTCAGTTTATTGCAGGTCCTTGCTTCAGGCACCAATATTGCCATCACTGGCATCCCCGGCAGCGGCAAGACGGTTGCCCTGGCTTGCCTGGCCTCCATGATTTCCCGCCCTTCCGATGTTCCGACTCGAGCCTCCTCCTATCTCCCCATCTATCTGCATGTCCATGACCTTGACCTTTCACAACCGCCTGCCGATCCTTTTTCATTTTTATTCACGCATGTTCAGAATAGTATTCCCCT
>CALESS010000138.1 GCA_937907495.1 uncultured Anaerolineaceae bacterium | reverse complement strand
TTCAGGTTGATTCGGCAGATGCTGGTGCGTGGATCGCCGTAGAGTGCCTCCGCCAGCTTTTCTGCCAGGAAGGTTTTGCCCACCCCGGTCGGGCCGAGGAAGAGGAAGATGCCATACGGGCGGTCTGGTTCCACCTGGCGCTGGCCTTCCAGCATACGCAGGCTATCTACCACCGCCTGGATAGCCTCATCCTGGCCTACTACTGCCGCCCGCAGGGCTGCGCCAATTTTGGCGGGGTCAGGCTGGCTGATCCGGCGGACTGGGATTCCGTATTGTTCCTCCAGGACGTTTTCGATATCCACCCGGCGGATGACGGACTGCTCCTCCCCCGGATGCTCTGCAAAGGTCAGCGAGGCCACCTTGACGAAGGCTGCCGCATTTTCCAGCAGGTCAATGGCTTTATCCGGCAGGGAACGCCCGTGGATAAATTGCAGGGAAAGCTCAACCGCAGCCTCAATCGCCTGCGCTTCAAATTGGACAGACTGGATGCCCTCAATGCGGGCGGCCCAAGAGCGGCAGATCTCCACTGCCTCGGCGGGGGAGGGTTCGGCCAGCCGCAGCACCTGGAAGCGGCGTAAGAAAGCCGCGTCGTCTTTGATGTAGCGTTCAAACTCTTCTGTGGTGGTGGCGCCGATGCAACGGAAAGTATCTTTGGCCAGTGCCGGCTTGAGGATATTGGCAATGTCCATCGGCGATTCCCCGGCCCCGCCGGATTTCATCACCAGGTGGATTTCATCCAGGAAAAGCACGATGTTCGGCTCTGCATTGACCTCGGCAATCAGGCGCTGCAAGCGTTCTTCCATATCCCCGCGGTACTTGGTCCCGGCGACCAGGTCGGAGACGCTGATCTGCACGATGCGCAAGCGGCGCAGGAATTCAGGGGCGGTTTCACGAGCCAGGTGGCTGGCAAGGCCTTCCACCACTGCCGTCTTGCCCACCCCGGCATCGCCAACGATGATGACGTTGCGCTTGGAGGTGCGCACCAGGAAGCGGGCGATGGAGGTCATCTCTGGCAACCGCCCGACCACCGCCGGCAGCGAGCCGCTTCGGGCCAGCTCGGTCAGGTCGCGGCCCAGTTCATCCAGGATGGGGGTTTTACTCTTGGCGGCCTTACCGCGGTTGCGAACCGCCGCCGAAGTGGTGGAGCCGGTGGATGAGGCTTCGGGTTTGCTGCCGGCGCCAAAATCGGTGACCGGACCATGTGGCAATTCTTTGAGCAAACCGGCAGCCTCACTTGGCAGGTCTTCCAGGAGCAGGCGGAAGATGTGGGTCATGGTCAGTTCGCTGTCGCCCTGGTTGGCGGCGCGCCGGGCAGCCTGGTTGAAGATGGCGCGGGAGTCATCGGAGCGGTGCAGCATTTGCATCGGCAGGGGGGTGGCGCCTTCCAGCAGGGTGCGGCGCAAGGTGCGGCGGGCTTTGGTCAACTCATCGGTGGAGAGGCCGGTCAGCTCCCGGCATTCAGCCGCCCCCTGTCGGATGCTCTCGATGGCCGCGGCATCGAAGCCCATCTGGTTGGCTTCCGGCTGGTAGGCATCATCCATCACTTCCAGGCAGGCCAGCAGAAAAAAGACCGGCTGAATTCGGTCGCTTCCGCTCAGGCAGGCGCCGCGATTCGCCAGGGTCCAGATGAGTAAAATTGTGGGATGCAGGCTGTTATCCGCCATCGGTGATCTCCGCATGCATGGGATAAATGAATTATACCCCGGTGGATGAAAATTCCACTGCGTCAACCGGCTGACAAAGCGCGATAATGGAGAGGATCGCAATCATGGAAAGGGTGAGACGATGGAGGGAACCATGAACCGGAAATTGCGCAAACTGCTGATTGGGCTGGGCGGGGGATTGCTGCTCCTGATGTTGATCAATTTTCTATTACCTTTTGGGTTGCCCCGACCGGCCAGCCCCAATTGCGGGCCGGAACAATGGCGCTGGCTGAATGTGCGTATCCACAGCCAGGAAGAATTTATGACCTACCTGATGTCCCACGAGTTGGAGCTGATCAGCGGCACCAATACCCCGCGCCTGGGTGGATACCCGCCGGGGGTGATCAACAGCCGTATGGCGGGTCAGGTGGATTGGGCTGCAATTTCCAACCAGGTATGGGTAAAACAGCGCCCGGGTTATACCTTGTATGTGCTGCATTACCATCACCTGGCCTGCGGTGAAAACCAATTTTTCAAACTGGAGATCACCAGCTACGGGTTGGCCGCGCTCTATGGCTGTTGCGGGGTTTGAAGAAATTTGGCAGGTCTGAGGGGGAAGTTTTCGAGTAAAATCAGGCGATATGCGCACGCTGCCCCGGTTTTTCATCCCCTTATTATTGTTCACTCTGGCGGGCTGCACCCAGGTTTCCACCCCCTCACCCGGGGCGGTCACGCCTCAGCCGGCCACACCCCTGCCAACCTCCACGGACAAACCATCTCCCACGATGCCCGTCATTCCTTCTCTCAGCCCGACTGCTGTAGTGGAGATGACGGCAGAGGTGGAATGGACTGTCACCCCGCTCCCCACGTCTGATCCCCGTCCGCTGCCTGAAGATTGGCAAAGTTGGCCGGTGGTACCGCAGGTTTCACCCTGGCTGCGGGCATTATATGCTGAAGGCCTGGCAGCTGGAAATAACCCGGCGGCGTTCTCCAAGGTGGGAGACTGCCAGAACGTGGATTCCATGTTCCTTTCACCGTTTGACTCACCGCCGGAGTACCGGCTTGGGAGTACCTATGCCGGGCTGCAAGCGGCCATTGATCATTTCTCCGGCTCCTGGGAGCGGCACAGCCAGGCTGTACGGGGCGGCTTCAATGTTGCCAGCGTTTTCTCACCCATGATGTCGGATAAGAAAGTGTGCGGCAAGGATGAAACCCCGCTGGATTGCGAGTTTCGCCTGAATCAGCCTTCGATTGTGATTATCAGCATGGAAACCTGGTGGTCGAAGCGTCCGGCGGAGACTTATGAGACATACCTGCGCCAGATCGTGGAATATGTGCTGGCTCATAAGGCGGTGCCGATCCTGGCTACCAAGGCCGATAACCTGGAAGGTGATTGGAGCATCAATGCCGCAGTGGCGCGGGTAGCTTATGATTACGATGTGCCTTTGTGGAATTTTTGGGCTGCGGTTCAGCCCTTGCCGGGCCATGGCCTGACGGAGGATGGCTTTCATCTCACGGTGGGGGCCACCTACCTGGACGATCCGGCCTTGATGAAGCGCGCCTGGCCCTGGCGAAATTTAACTGCCTTGCAATCCATTGATGCCGTCTGGCAGGCGGTGAGATAGTCGTTCCTGCGAGACTTTCCCTGCGCTCATCTGCGGTATGATGCCTCTTGAGCAGCCCTGGACTGTGCATTGATTCGGTTGGGAGAAAGCCCTTGCACCATTTGCCGGTCCGGCCGCTCACCTACGCTGGAAGATCAACATACCCTCACTGCCATAAATATCGGTGGGCAGGGTGTCAAACAGCCGGTAGGCCGCCTGGAACTCCGGGTTCGGCAGCAAGGTGCGCCGCCCGTACACCTCGAGGATAACCACCCAATCCGGCATTTCCGCCAGGATCAATTCTGCCGGGATGGCGTAGTTGATGACGTAATCCTCAGGCGGGAGGGGGTAATAACGGGTGGAGACGGGCGAGTTCAAACCAACGGTATCCAGGATGCGGGCGGGGGTATAAAAACCAAGCACTCCCACGTCTCCGGCTGCCAGCAGGGTGTTCTCATCCATTTGCGGGGCAATTTGCTCGGCTGCCTGGCGGTAAAGCAATTCCAGCTTAATGAAGGCCATCTCCGGGGCGGGACGGGCAGGGCCATGGTCGAGCATCAGCCGCCACTCACTGAGCAGCGGAACAAGAGAGAATACCAACACAAGGCTCAATGCCA
>CALESS010000137.1 GCA_937907495.1 uncultured Anaerolineaceae bacterium | reverse complement strand
AACCGAAGCGCTGGATCTGCTGCAATTGCATTGCCCGCCCACCCCGGTTTATTACCTGCCGGAAGTGTTCGCCATTTTGGATGACCTGGTGAGCGCCGGAAAGCTGCGCTATTATGGCGTGAGTGTGGAAAAGGTGGAAGAAGCCCTGAAGGCAATCGAGTATCCGGGGGTGCAGTCGGTGCAAATCATCTTCAATATGTTCCGTCAGCGGCCCGCCGATTTGTTTTTTGAGCAGGCCAAAAAGCGCCAGGTGGGCATCCTGGCACGGGTGCCGCTTTCTTCCGGCATGTTGACCGGCAAGCTAAAGCCCGATTCCAGCTTTTCGGCGGATGACCACCGCCGGTACAACCGCCAGGGGGAATCGTTTGACCGGGGCGAGACTTTCTCCGGGGTGCCCTATGAAGTGGGTTTGCAGGCCGTGGAGGAGCTGCGGGCGCTCTGCCCGCCGGGGATGAGCCTGGCGCAATTTGCCCTGCGCTGGATTTTGATGTTTGATGCGGTGACCTGCGCCATACCGGGCGCCAAACGCCCCTCGCAGGCGGAAGAAAACTTCTCCGCGGCAGATTTGCCGCCGCTTTCTGCAGAAACCATGGCCGGGGTGCGCGCCCTGTACGAGCGCTCCATCCGTCCGCTGGTGCAGCATTACTGGTAAAGGAAGGAAGTACCGCTCTGGCGGCAGCAGCCCGCAGACCGCCAGGGCAGGTGGCCGCGAAACGACCAACCGCCCGCCGGAGTGGAAAATCTTTCCCCAACTTCATCCGCCGCAGGCTTGACAGCCTGCGGCACATTTTTAATTTGCACCTTCGTATATAATCTATACAACACATCCCTATTCATGAGTGAAGGAGACAATATCATGCTGCATGAACCTGCCACACCTTCAGGGAAAGACCCTGCCGGGCCGTTTAAGATCCGCCTGGGCCTCTGGATGTTTCTCTCATACCTGCTTTTTTATATCAGTTTTGTTGCCATCAACCTGATCAGTCCCCTGACCATGGCAAAAATCGTTTTCGCCGGGTTGAACCTGGCTACGGTTTATGGATTTGCGTTGATCATCGTCGCCTTGATCGAAGCCCTGGTTTATGATTGGCTTTGCCGCCGCAAGGAAGCCTATTACATTCAACTTGAGCAATTAGAAGAAAAGGATGGGGAGTAACCTCATGGCCATTCTCATTTTTGTGATCTTTGTGGTCGTGGTGATCGGTCTCTCCCTTTATTTGGGTAATAAAACCAAGACCTCCAGCGGTTATTATGCGGCTGGCGGCAAAATTCATTGGGGTGTGAACGGAATTGCATTCGCAGGGGATTATCTTTCAGCGGCATCTTTTTTGGGTATATGCGGCATGATTGCCACCGTGGGCTATGATGGCTTTCTTTATTCCATCGGCTACCTGGCAGGTTGGATTGTGGCATTGTTTGTGGTGGCGGAACCTCTCAAACGGCTGGGGAAATACACCTTCACGGATGCGGTGGATGCAAACTACAACTCGCGCGGCATCAAGCTGACGGCTGCCATCAGCACCCTGGTGGTTTCGATTTGCTACCTCATCCCGCAGATGGTGGGCGCCGGCGTATTGGTGGAGCCTCTGCTGGGAATTCCGCATGCCTGGGGGGTCATCATCGTGGGCGCGATCGTGATCACGATCGTCGCGACTGCCGGGATGGCTTCCACGACTTACGTTCAATTCTTGAAAGGGTCCTTGCTGATCATCTTTTCCACCGTGCTGGTGGGGGCGGTCCTGGTGCGGGGTCTATCCACGCAACCCGACCAGGACGGCAAGGTGGAATATCACAACTATACCCCCCTGGCCGCGGTGAGCAGCGGCGACCAACTGGTGGTGAATGAACCCGGCTGGAATTTTGTCGAAAAACAAGCGCTTAAGGGTGGGTTGGAATTTGTCAAACTGGAGCAGGACGGCATCGAAACCTGGTGGTTTGTGACGGAAAGCAATGGCGCCCTGGTGCTGGAGGAGACTCAATCCACGGTTGTCAAGCATGATGTCACCTGGATCAACGGGGCGCCCGAATCGGACACCAACCAACTGCGCCAGGTGGGAAACCTGGAGAAAATCAACGGCCAGGGAGATGTGGAAACCGGCAGTCTTTCGGTTTTTGAGTATTTGGCTGCCCTGACGAACAAGGACACCATTATCCGAACCTGGA
>CALESS010000136.1 GCA_937907495.1 uncultured Anaerolineaceae bacterium | reverse complement strand
GAGCGGGAGGCAGGTTTTCCTGTTCGATGGCCGCGAGGAAGTCTTCCTGATTCGGGATGTGGCGGAGATCCACGGCCAACCCGGTGAGGTGGTCTCGCTGCTGCCACTGAACGGTCCGGCGGCGGGCATCACCACCCACGGATTGCAATTTCCGCTGAGAGGGGAAACCCTCTTCCCGGAGCGCTCGCGCGGCATCAGCAATCGCCTGCGGGGAAGCTCTGCCCGGGTGGAACTGGAAAGCGGTGTGCTGTTGTGCATTTACACCCATGCGAAATGAATCCATCTCAACGGGGTGAACCCTCTTTCTTTTTGGAGAACCCATGAAACGATCCATGACTTTGCTTATTCTACTGGCCTTCATCCTCCCCGGCCTGGCAGCCTGCACGCCGGCGGAGCCCGCCACGCCCATCCTGAATGTGATGGTTCATGACTCGTTCGCCATCAGCGAGGCGACCGCAGCCGCATTTGAGCAGGCCAACCAGGTGAAACTGGTCTTTGTCAAGAGCGGGGATGCCGGCTCGATGGTGAACCGGGCCGTGCTTTCCAAAGATGCACCCCAGGCGGATGTGCTGTATGGGGTGGATAACACATTCCTCTCGCGGGCTCTAGCCGCCGGGATTTTTGAGCCTTATCGTTCCCCGCTGCTGGAACAGATCCCGGATGAGTTTGAACTGGATGCCACCTTCCAGGCTCTGCCGGTGGATTATGGAGATGTCTGCCTGAACTATGACAAAGCCTGGTTTGCCGAAAAAGGCCTGGCTGTGCCCGGCTCGCTGGAAGATTTGCTGCAACCGCAGTACAAGGGGCTGCTGGTGGTGGAAAACCCGGCTTCCTCTTCCCCAGGCCTGGCCTTTCTGCTGGCGACCGTGGCTCATTTTGGCCCGGAGGGTTGGCAGGCCTACTGGGAGGGACTGCGCGCCAACGACCTGCTGGTGGTCAATGATTGGAATACGGCCTACAGCACCCATTTTTCCGGCTCTGCTGGCCGGGGAGCGCAGCCGCTGGTGGTTTCCTACGCCTCCAGCCCGGTGGCCGAGGTGATCTTTGCTGAAACCCCGCCCAAGGTTGCCCCCACCGGCTCGATCATCGCCCCGGATACCTGTTTCCGCCAGGTGGAGTTTGTGGGCATCCTCAAGGGCACAAAGCAGCGTGCCCTGGCTGAAAAGTTCGTGGATTTTATGCTTTCCGTGCCCTTCCAGGAGGATATGCCGCTGCAGATGTTCGTCTACCCGCTTAATTCGCAGGCTCAATTGCCGGAAGCCTTCGTGCAACATTCCCAGGTCCCTCAGCAGCCGGCCACCCTGCCACCTGACATCATCAGCGGCAACCGAGAGGCGTGGATTCAAGCCTGGACGGAGATCGTTCTGCGGTGAACTGGTTCCGCAACCGCTCCTTGCGCCGTACCCTGGCTTTGTGGCTGCTGCCGCTGGCCTTTGTGCTTGCCTTCTTCTTCTACCCGCTGCTGAAAATTCTCGGCCTGGCGGGGGAGGGCGGGACGGGGATGATCACCTGGATGGCCATCTGGCGTCCGTTGCGTTTCAGCCTGCTTCAGGCCGGGCTTTCCACTTTGTTGACACTGCTGATCGGGTTGCCAGCCGCCTGGATTTTTGGCCGGTTTGCTTTTCCGGGTAAACGCTTGCTGGCAGCCCTGACGACCCTGCCATTCATCCTGCCGGTGGTGACGGCCGCGGCTGGTTTCAATGCCCTGCTGGGGCCGAATGGCTGGCTGAATCTACTGGCCATGCGCCTGCTGGGGTTGGAAAATCCCCCCATCAGCCTGCTCAATACCCTGGGGGCGATTCTGCTGGGGCATGTTTTCTATAACACGGCCATCGTTATCCGCCTGGTGGGTTCTGCCTGGGCCGGGCTGGATGTGCGCCTGGAACACGCGGCGCGGGTGCTGGGAGCTTCTCCCTGGCAGGCTTTGAAGGAAGTAACCCTGCCATTGCTTCGTCCGGCGGTCCTTTCGGCGGCTC
>CALESS010000135.1 GCA_937907495.1 uncultured Anaerolineaceae bacterium | reverse complement strand
GGTATGGTGACGTAAGAATCAATAAGCCCCATTGAAGGTGATTGAAACACTGCCTGGTCCAACGTGGTCTGAGTTTCAACCCCAGGTAAGAATCAATAAGCCCCATTGAAGGGGATTGAAACAAAACAAGTTCAGGTGTGATCGTAATTTGAATGACAGGGTAAGAATCAATAAGCCCCATTGAAGGGGATTGAAACTCTTGCGGAACATCTGCAGCGGCATACTGCCAAGTAAGAATCAATAAGCCCCATTGAAGGGGATTGAAACCAAACGGTGCGGATGATGAGAGATTTTGTCTGTCATCCAAAGAGAAGACAAGATCTTCTTTTCCTTCAAGAATATGAGGAAAAAGTGGCAGAGAACCAGTCAAAAGCGGAACCGGAAACGACAAACCGACCTGGCCAGCGTGCTCCAGGCATTGGTTGTCTTAATCCTGAACCCGCACTAAGACAGCGGATGATGCAAAGGGAAAGGTCAATATCGGATCCAGACCTGCGGTCAAGTATCTCTATAATCAATTCTGGCGCAATGAATTTGTCCTGATGAACAAATTGAGGTGTGCGGCTCCCCTCGCACCGCACACCTTTTGCTATCCCCCTGGATTACCGGTTAGTTTTCCTGGATTCGCCAAGCGTATTGCTGGTAGACCCAGCCCCCCAGCCAGCCGACCAGGGCGCTGCCCAGGGCATGCAGCGGGGCAAACAGGCACAAGTACAGCGCCCCACCCAACATCGTCACACCCAAGCTGGCAAACCCGAGCAGAACACTCACCAGCGTATTCAGCACCGTCGAAATCAGCCACAAGCGCAGGGTGGCCGAACGTCCCACCCGGGGTAGGCTGCCCGCTTCCTGGCCTTCCCGCTTGGCGAGTTTAGCTGCCAGCATGCCGCAGGTGAAGTAAAGCAGCGCCACCAGTGGGAAGGAGAGCAGCAACGCCGTGCCGGCCGTGTAGTAGTGGATCGCATCCACCAGCATGAAGGGCAGGGCAAACAGCAGAGCAGCCCGGCTGGCCGGTGAAAAACTGCGGTAAAACCGCATCCCGGAACTACCCTGAATTTTAGACATTACCTGGCTCATCGTTTTTTCTCCTTTCGATCGGTTCAGGCTTGTGACCAGTATGGCATATTTGGCATCCGCATTTCCGGAGATAATCTGCGGACTTAAAATATTTTCTAGGAGCAGATTGAATGATAGGGCAAGAAATAACAGGTTCGCACCTCACCTTGCTATCTACTCAATAGAGAGTGATGAATTCATCAGAAAAATCGCATACATTTGATTGGGAGGAAGAGCAAATGGAAGCAAGGGTTCACGATCAATCTCAAATCTACGTTGAAATTCTAGCACCTGACCCAACTCATTCTCGAAATGATTGGACTGGCGTGGTGGGGGTTCAATTGCTTTCATGCCCATCCCAGCAAATTCGTGATCTATCAGTTCAAGAAAACTCCTCTTTCTCCCAGACAGAACAGGTGGACCTGATCAATGCAATCCATACCTTAAAACCCACCACTTCTTATGCTTTACGCTGCATCACCCGGCCCAACCAGGCGTCGTTTTCGGCAGGCAAAGTGGATGTGTGTGTATTTGGGCAAACCAATGCCGAGAACCGCGAATCGGCCTACAACCAGGCCATCGAATTGGTTTTTCAACTAATCATGCAATTAGGTGGCACTTTCCCAAATTACAAATGGCGCGTCATCACGGACCCGCAGGTCTTCTCCGAGTTTATTCACCCATTTGATTGGAGCACAGCCAACGTGGTGGAGTTACGCCGGCGTGAAGAATTGGTGGAACTGGATAAAGTCAACCCAACCCGGGGGGTGGGGTTTGTTAAAGACTCGCATCCTGTAAAAGCATCCAGCAATCAACCCGTTTATTATTTCCACCC
>CALESS010000134.1 GCA_937907495.1 uncultured Anaerolineaceae bacterium | reverse complement strand
CTCTTTCTGCCCCAGGTTCTGGGTGTGGGTTATGGCACCATCGGAGAAATCCTCAACCTCAATGACCTCGGCCTGGGTTTGCTGCTCGGATTAATGGCCGCCAAGATGATTCTCACCCCCATCAGCATTGCGGGGGGCTTCTTTGGCGGGGTTTTTGCCCCTTCACTCTTCATTGGCGCCACCCTGGGAGGTGCGTTTGGTAAATTGTTGGTCATGTCCTTCCCGGGCCTCGCCATCAACCCGGCAGCTTTCGCCCTGGTGGGTATGGCCGCCGTGCTGGCAGGTGCGGTCCATGCTCCCCTGACGGCCATCTTGTTGCTGTTTGAGATGACCAGCGATTACCGGATCATCCTGCCCCTCATGTTCGCAGTTGCCGTCAGCCTGCTCCTTTCCCAGGCTATCCAGAAAGATTCGGTGTACTCAATGGGCCTGGCGCGCCACGGCATCCGGCTGGACCGCGGGCGGGATGTGGAGGTGATGAGTTCCATCACAGTGGGGGAAGTGATGCTGCCTGAAACAGAAGCGCTCACCATGGAAATGCCCGTAGATGAGGCGGCGCGCGTCCTGGCCCGCACCCGTCATCATGGAATGCCGGTGCTCAACCCGCAGGGAACTTTGATTGGCATCCTCACCTTGCAGGATATGGAAAAAGCCGCCCCGAATTCCACCGTTGGACAGATCTGTACCCGAAACCTGGAAGTGGCCTACCCGGATGAATCCCTGAGTGGAGTGCTGCGCCGGATGAGCGTGCGGGATGTGGGCCGTCTGCCAGTGGTGGATCGGCAAAACCCGGGCAAACTGTTGGGCGTTCTGCGCCGCTCAGATATCATCCACGCCTACGACCTGGCCCTCACCCGCCGCGAGCCACTCCGGCATCGCGAGCATGCCATCCGCCTGGATGACCTCACCCCCACCCGGGTGGACGTGATGGATATGGTGGTCAATCCGCAATCATCCATTGTCGGTCAGCGGATGAGGGAAATCCCCTTTCCGCATGATTGTGTCATTGCCAGCGTGCGGCGCGGCAGCCGGGTTTTCATTCCCCGCGGCGATACCTTGCTAAAAGCCGGCGATGTGCTGGTGGTGGTTGCCGAAGGAACTGCCCGCCAGGAAGTTGCCCGCCTGTGTGATTCTCAGGAAAGCTTGGGGGATCGGATTTGATATCGCCAACGGCACTCCCTCCCGCCTCCATTGAGCTGAACCGTCTCGGCATTCCACACCGCATTTTCATGCACCCGGCTCCCATCCACTCGCTGGAGCAAGCCGCAGCCGAACGCGGTCAGACGCCAGGGCAAGTCGTGCGCTCGATTCTCTTCCGCCTCGGTGAAAATGAATTAGTACTGGTGCTGGCCGCCGGCCCGGGGCAAATCCCCTGGGTGAGGCTGCGCCGTCTGCTGAATCAGAACCGCCTGACAATGGCTTCCAACGCGGAAGTCGTGCAAATCACCGGCTACCAGCCGGGTACGGTTTCACCTCTTGCTCTCAAAATGCCTCTGCGCATCCTGGCGGACCGGCGCATCTTCGATCACGGAGAAATTTCTCTCGGTTCCGGTCAGCGCGATACGGCCATCATCCTGACCAGCCAGGCATTGCTCAAAGCCGTCCCGCATTTGGAACGGGTGGACCTCTTCACAGATCAGCCGGAAACTGACTAACTTCTTTACCCACATAAAGCAAGTGATCTGCCGCCCCCAGCAGGCCGGGTCCTTCCCCAGCCGGTAATTTAATTCCACCCAAAAATTCCGGCCATTTTCCAACACCTTTAGCCGTTCGACTCTTTCCTGGAAAACCAGCCCCATAAATTGAATTTCTCACGTTTGATATAATGACCGTATGCCAGATGTATCCATTCTTCAATCGGGCTGGCTGGCCGAAGAGACGTTCCGCCAGCATTCGACCCTCAAAGCCCTGGGCGCCACCTCCAAGGCCGTTTATTTGCTCTCTCCCGCCGGACAGGTGGTCATTCTCTCTTTTGATTCCTACATCAGCCCATTGACCTGCACCCTCGATCGCTTTTCCCCGCAGTTGCGCGCCATTACCCCGGGTGAAGTGTTTGAGGTCTCTGCAAGTGCCCTCACCCATCCCACGGCAGTTGTATGGAGGAACGCTGCAATCACCTGGAATGCCCCCCCCGCCAGCGGAAAGATTCTGCCTGCTCCCACTCGCCTGGCTCTCATCCAACGGGCAGCGGAAACTGCCACCCACCCCCTGCAGGGACAGGGGTTCGGTTGTTTGCTGCTGCCCTTTCTCACTGCTCAACCGCCCGGTTCAGATGCGCTTGAAGTCTATTCCCATCTGATGGCCTTACATACCATCTTGCGCACCGGTGCAGTCGAGCTGGCAGTCTCCCCCCTCACGGCCCTGCTCGGCCTCGGGCGCGGGCTGACCCCCTCCGGCGATGACCTTCTCTGCGGCCTTTTGCTTCTCCTCAACCGCTGGCCGCTCCTCTCCCCGCTTTCCGCACCGCTGCTGGAAACTTTCAACCAGCAAGTCACCGCTTTAGCCCGCCAGCGTACCACCACCCTTTCCGCCAACCTGCTGGAGCTGGCGGCATGTGGTTCTGGCGATGAACGTCTGATCGCCGCGGTGGATGGACTGGTCACCAGTGACCCGCAGCAAAGCGCATGGCTGCCTGCCTTGCTCACTTATGGCAGTTCCTCCGGCACGGATGCACTGCTCGGCATGGCGCTCGCCCTCCGCGCCCACCCCGAACTCTCCTTCTAAACAAAACACTCCCGCAGGCTGCGGGAGTGTTCGCTTACCTCAAGAAAGGTATAAATTACTTCATCAACCGCCAGGCAGCCGGCAGCAACAATCCGGCAGCGGAAATCTTAATCAAATCCCCGAAAATGAAGGGCATTACACCCGCTGCCAAGGCCTGGCTTATTCCACCCACAAACAGGCTCAACCAGAGCGTTCCACACAGATAAATCACTGCCAGGCCTGCCAGGAATACCGGCAACGCGCTGGTCCATTTTCGATCCAACCGCTGTTCTGCCAGCCAGCCCACCAGGATAGCAGCCAACACGAAGCCCAGCAGATACCCGCCCGTCGGGCCGAGTAATGCCAGCGCCCCGCCTTTCAGCCCCGCAAAAAAGGGTAAACCCAGGCTGCCCGCTGCCAGGTAGGTGGCTGCAGCCGCTCCGCCTCGCCATGCCCCAAAGGCTGCCCCGATCAATAACACGACCAGGGTTTGCAGCGTCAGCGGGACCGGTGTGCCGGGTAGGTAAATCCTCACCTGCGCAGATGCCGCAATCAACAGACTTCCAGCCACGATGAGCGCAACATCCTTCAACCAGGAATTCTGGATGGCTAACTTCTTCTCAATTTGAACCGCCAGAGTCATGACGTAGGTCCCTTTTGATTTTTAGTAAATTTTTTGCTCGGGTAGCCGCCTATGCGCGCCCTTACAAATCTCCACATACTACAGGCCGCTCGCGCGGCCTGTAGGGAAACATACCGCCGGGTGTTTCTTACACCAGCAATTCTTCCGGAATGCGCATCACTTCGTTTGCCTTGCGGACTTCATCCGTGACTTCGAAGTTCAAATCTGCGCCAACCATCTGACGGACATAGTCCTTGACGGTTGAATCCCAGTATTTTTTAGTGACGTAGTAGACGCGGGCCCCGCCCAATTCGTGCTGCACTTCTGGCCACGGGTAGCTCGGTTGAGCCATACCCAGACCCCAGCGCAGCCAGCCATTGTAACTTTCGTAGGTCGCCCACCATTCCTTGTTTCCAAGGATCTCAAAACCATAATAGGCTTTGGCGTAATACATGGCAGCGCCAATGCGCCCGCCACGGATCAGGGCCATCGTGTGCAGCGAGATGTTAATATCTTCGCTCATCAGGCGGCCATTGGCAAAGCCCGCCCATAAACCATCCACCAACCCCACCAGGGTATAGGGATCTTTGAGGCGCTTGCGATACCAGCCCAGCACCTCGGAATACACACGGGCGCCGACGATA
>CALESS010000133.1 GCA_937907495.1 uncultured Anaerolineaceae bacterium | reverse complement strand
TTGGGCGCGGCCAACGGGAGCTGATCATTGGCGACCGACAGACGGGAAAAACTGCCCTGGCGATTGATACCATCATCAATCAGAAGGGCAAGAACTTAATCTGTATTTACGTTGCCATCGGGCAGAAGAAAGCCGCTGTCGCCCGTACAATCGCCCTGCTGGAAAAGAACGGGGCGATGGAGCATACCGTGGTTGTGCTGGCGTCAGCGGATGATGCCGCTGCGTTACAGTACATTGCCCCTTACGCGGGCTGTGCGATTGGAGAAGAGTTCATGGAGGCTGGCCGGGATGCGCTGGTCATTTATGACGATCTCTCCAAACATGCCTGGGCTTACCGGCAAGTGAGCTTGCTGTTACGGCGTCCACCTGGTCGTGAGGCCTATCCCGGGGATGTTTTTTACCTCCACTCCCGATTATTGGAGCGAGCAGCCCGGTTGGCAGATGAATTCGTGATCGTACCGGTTTCGTTTGAGGGCAATACGGCTACCGCAGAGGATGGAATAGAGAACTTGGTGTTTCGGGGTCCGCGCTCAAAGCATGATGCTGAACAAGCCTTGAAGGATAGAAGCGATTCTGAAAATTACAAAGTCGTGAAGGTGGAGGGGACGGGTGGTTCGTTGACAGCTCTCCCCATCATCGAGACTTTATTGGGTGATGTTTCTGCCTATGTGCCGACCAACGTGATTTCGATTACCGATGGTCAAATCTACCTCGAAAATAACTTGTTTAATGCGGGCATTCGACCGGCTGTAAATGTTGGTATTTCGGTTTCCCGGGTGGGCGGCTCGGCGCAAACGAAGGCCATGCGGCAGGTTGCGGGCCGCTTGCGCCTGGATATGGCCTCTTACCGCGAATTGGCTGCCTTTGCCCAATTTGGCTCGGACTTGGATAAGTCCACCCAGCAACAGCTCAACCGCGGCCAACGGCTGCAGGAAATCCTCAAACAGGTGCAATATCAACCCATGTCACTTGAAGATGAGGTGATCATCTTATTTGCAGGCGTGAATGGCTTTGTGGATGCAATCCCGGTGGAGCAGGTGAAACAATACCAGGCAGCATTGCTGCGGTATATGGTGACCTCACATCCAGAGATTGGCAAGGATATTGCGGAACGGCGTATGATCACTCCGGAAACGGAAGAGAAGTTGAAGCAAGCCCTGGCCGCGTTCAACCATACCTGGCAAGCCTAACCTGCCGCCCAAGGAGCAGAGATGTCATCAGCCCGAGAAATGCGGATGCGGATTCGGAGTGTGAAGAACATTGCGCAGGTGACGCGCGCCCTGGAAACGGTGAGCGCCAGCAAGGTGCGCAAGGCGATGCAAGCCGTAACTGCCACCCGCCCCTATGCGGAGAAGGCCTGGAAGGTGATCGTGCATATCGCCCGTCAGCCCGGATCCGGCACATTGCACCCCTTGCTGACAGAGCGCAAAGAAATCCGGAAGGTGCTGGTCCTGTTGCTATCCAGTGACCGGGGCTTGTGTGGTGCTTATAACGTTAATATTTTACGCGAGACCCTGCTGCATTTTCGCTATTTGGGAAAACCGGTATCTTATGTGAGTGCGGGGAGAAAAGGCCGGGATTTATTGTTGAGGCGGGGCCAAAAAGTGGTGGCAGATTTCAGCCATTTGCCTTCCCCACCCAGCTACATGGATGTTTCCGCCATTGGGCGAGTTGCCGTTGAAGCGTTTCTCAATGGAGAGGTAGACCAGGTATTCCTGGCTTTCACGGACTTCCATACTATGGTGAAGCAAGAGATCGTAATTCGCCAATTATTGCCCATCCAGGTGGAGCTTGCACAGCCAGGTGTGAAGGGCTTTAATGTCACCCATAAGATGTCGAATGCGGTGTTTATTTATGAACCCGACCAGGATGAGATCTTAAGCAACGTGATCCCCCGGTTCACCGCATTGCAGATTTACCAGGCCATTCTCTCGGCACAGGCCAGTGAGCATGCCGCCCGGATGATTGCGATGCGCAATGCAACCGACAACGCCCAGGATCTAATCCGCGAGCTGCAACTGGACTATAACAAAGCCCGGCAACAGGCCATCACAAGCGACATGCTGGATATCACCAGCGGCGCAGAAGCGTTGAACAAGTAAACTATTCAGGCTCAGAACCTTTGGAGGATTGAAGATGGAACCAGTGGTTGGACAGGTTGTGCAAATTCAAGGTAGTGTGGTGGATGTTGAGTTTGCGGCTGGTAATTTGCCGGAAATATTTGAGTCCCTGGAGGTTCTGATCCCGGACCGCCCACCCCTCATCCTGGAAGTTCAGAAGAACATGGGAGAGAACGTGGTGCGGTGCGTGGCAATGGATTCTACTGATGGGATGCAGCGCGGTACCCCCACCCGCCGTACCTTCGCGCCGATCTCGGTACCGGTGGGACCTTCCACGCTGGGGCGTATCTTTAATGTATTGGGCCGTCCCGTGGATGGGAATGGACCAGTGGAAGCCCAGGATTACTACCCCATTCACCGGGCAGCGCCGTCCTTTGATGAACAGGCTACCCGGGTGGAAGTGTTCGAGACAGGGTTGAAAGTGATTGACCTGATCGCTCCTTTCACCAAGGGCGGTAAGACCGGGATTTTTGGCGGCGCAGGGGTGGGAAAAACCGTTGTCATTATGGAACTCATCCGTTCAATTGCCACCGTGCATAAAGGGAAATCGGTATTTGCAGGGGTGGGCGAGCGCACGCGTGAGGGTACACAGCTATACCGGGAAATGCTTGAATCGGGGGTTATGAAGGATACTGCCATGGTATTCGGTCAGATGAACGAGCCATCGGGTGTCCGGTTGCGTGTAGCCTTGACAGCCCTCTCCATGGCAGAGTATTTCCGCGACCAGGGAATGGATGTGTTGTTGTTTATTGACAACATCTTCCGTTTCACCATGTCCGGTTCGGAAGTTTCAGCCCTTTTGGGCCGCATGCCTTCTGCGGTGGGGTATCAGCCCACCCTGGCGACCGAGATGGGCGAGCTGCAGGAGCGGATTACCTCCACTCGGACGGGATCCATTACTTCCATGCAGGCCGTGTATGTGCCGGCAGATGATTACTCTGACCCGGCCCCGGTTGCGACTTTTACACACCTGGACGCTACGGTGGCGCTGGAACGGTCCATTGCGGAGAAGTCCATTTTCCCGGCGGTGGATCCGCTGGTTTCCACTTCCCGCATTCTCGATCCGGGTGTGGTAGGGGAAGAGCATTACACCACAGCCCGGGAAGTTCAGCGGATTCTGCAGCGTTACAAGGACTTGCAGGATATTATCGCCATTTTGGGGATTGATGAATTGGGCGAAGACGACAAATTGATCGTGAGCAGAGCCCGAAAAGTGGAGCGCTTCTTCTCCCAGCCGATGTTTGTGGCGGAACAGTTCACCGGGCGCCCCGGGAAATATGTGCCGATGCGCGAGACGGTGCGCGGGTTCAGGGAAATTTTGGATGGAAAATACGATGATCTTCCGGAGCAGGCGTTTTATATGGTTGGCTCCATCGAAGAAGCTGTTGAGCAAGCCCGGAAGATGAACTAGGTTGAAAGGCTGGAGGAGCGCAGATGCCCATCCGATGTGAGATTGTCAGCCAGGACCGGATTGTATTCCAGGGTGATGTAGATATTGTCGTTCTACCCGGGGCGGAAGGTGTGATGGGTATTTTACCCAATCACTCCCCCTTGTTGACCGTGTTACAATATGGCATCATCACAGTCCGCTCGCAGGGCAATGAAGAGAATTTTACCGTGGCAGGTGGGATTGCTGAAGTTCAACCAGACCAGGTGACGGTGCTGGCAGATGCGGCTGAAAATGTTGAAGAAATTGATATCCGCCGGGCTGAAATGGCGCATAAGAAAGCTGAAGAAATATTGAAGAATGGTGTTGCACCGGATACAGACAGCTACCTGACAATCCAGGCGGCTTTGAAAAGATCGAATCTACGAATTGATGCTGCAAAGCGGTTTCGCCAGCGGCGTCGTTAATCCTGCCTGGTACTAAGGAAGCGAATTTATATGCCTGTTTTTTCCAGAGAGATTGGAATTGATCTCGGAACTTTGAACACTGTGGTGGTGGAAGGGAAGCAAATCTTGCTTAACGAACCCACCGTAGTGGCGATTGTGGTTGCTGAACAAAAAATGGTGGAGTGGGGGCAGGCCGCCAAAGACATGTACGGTAAGGTACCGGAAACCATTGAAGTGGTACGCCCCCTGCAAAATGGGGTGATTGCTGAATATGAGATTACAGAGACTTTGCTGGCTTTTTTATTGAAAAAGATGGTTGGGCCCATGTTGATTTTCCGGCCCAAGCTCATCCTCACGATTCCCTATGGGATCACCAGCGTTGAAACCCGGGCTGTCCACGAAGCGGGGCTGGGAGCGGGCAGCCGGGAAGTCTACCTGATTCAACAGCCCCTGGCAGCAGCCCTGGGTGTGGATCTGCCAATTGGCACGCCCTCGGGCAACATGATCGTCTCCCTGGGCGGTGGAACCACGCAGGCGGCGGTGCTGGCAATGAACGGTGTGGTGACCGCTGAAACTTCCCGCATGGGCGGTCTTAAGATGGATGAAACCATCATTGCGTATGTGCGTAAGAAGTTTGGCATCATCATCGGGCAGATGACGGCTGAAATGTTGAAGATCAAGCTGGGGGCGGCAATCCCTCAGGATCAACAACAAGTGCTGGAAGTCCAGGGACAAGACCAGGTGACCGGGCTGCCAAGGCCGGTGAAGTTGACCTCCGATGATATTATTGAAGCCTTACAGGACCCTTTGAATGAAGTGGCTGGAACCATCAAGCGGGTATTGGAGAAAACGCCTCCAGAGTTGATTTCCGATATCATTGACCGCGGCATGGCGGTGTGTGGAGGCGGTGCCCAGATGCGCGGGATTGATAAATACCTGACCAAGAGCCTGGGTATTCCTGCATACCTGGTGGATAACCCCGTCACCTGCACTGCGGAAGGTGCAGTGCGAGCGCTGGGAATGCGGGATGCCCTGCGGCGAAGTTTGATTACCAGTTAGACTTCAAAAAAACCCCAACCGAAGAATGAAACACCTGCGAATGGTTCAGATTGAACCATCCGCAGGTGTTTTTCCAATGGATGATGGTGTTCCCAAGGTTGATAGAAAGAAGTGACTTAATCCTCGCTGGCGCCGAGATAATATGTCATGTGCTGCAATTGCAGGATGGGATTGGCGTATTCGATGCAGCACAGGTTTTCTGGCAGGCTCAAGGTGATGGGAGCATAGGAGAGGATGGAACGAATCCCGGCTTTTACCAGTTGCTCAGCCACGGATTGGGCCTGGGCAGCGGGCACGGTCAGCATTGCCATTTTGATTTGATGCCAGGAAAGTTCTTCGGAAATCGAAGCAAAATCCAGGATTGTGAATTCACCGATCTTCTGGCCGATTTTTGCGGGGTCGTTGTCAAAAATCAACTTAATGCGAAAGCCGCGGTTTGCAAAACCCCCGTAGCGGGCGATGGCGTGACCCAGGTCTCCTGCGCCAATGAGAGCGATATCCCAAACCCGGTCCACCTTGAGGATGGAGGTTAATTGATCAATCAAATAGGGAACTGAATACCCCGTTCCCTGTTTGCCGAATTCACCATAATGGGAAAAATCCTTTCGGATTTGGGCCGCAGAAATCCCCAATATCCTTCCCAATTCCTGGGAATTGGTGGTCAGGGAGCCGTTCTTCTTGAGGTGCAATAATACTTGCAGGTAAGAGGGCAATCTGCGGACGACGATATCGGGAATATTTTGGCTGTGCATAGGTCCTCATCAAGCAGAGATATGTATAATGTATCACAGACCCATCAAAATCGCAAAAATTTCAGGGCAGGTGGAATTCAATCGTCCATTCAGGGGAAGGAGCAACCTGCATTAAGGTAACCGGCAAGGGCTGGAAGAAATAATCAACGTAAGCCAGGTCAGGATTTTCAGGTTGATTCAACCAACTGGACGATGGAACCAGGGGAGAGAGTTCCATTTCCGATCCAATGACAACAATATCAAGTATTGTTTTTCCTCCCTCTTGAAATGTAACCTGGTGGGAGGACCGCATGAAGGAAGTTAAAATATCCGACCAACCAGGTTTATTTCTGCGAGAGGGGTCCAGGATGAGCGGAATTGTGTAGGAAAGAGGTCCCGAGGAATGGATTTTAACCAACACGCTGGAGGGGTTTAATTGAAACGTTTTGGTTATCCCCAGCTCTGGGGAGTGGAAAGTCAACGAGTCTCGCTCAAGGTGGTACTCATAGTGGATGAATTGCTCTTGGGCACTCGTCAGTGCACCCGGCATGACAGCCGGATCCGGGTTGAAGGGATGGGTTCGGTCCCAGCGAGCAGAGTCTGATAGCCCTATTGCGAATTGGGCGGTATTGCCCAGCCATTGGATGCAATGAGAGGGGGAGAGGCAGCCGGCTGCGAATTCCAACCGGCCCCCCAATGGATCGAGGATCAGGAATATCTGATGGTTGGAGAGGATGCATTCCGGGTGCCCATCAGAATCCAAATCCACATCGCAGGTTTGCTGCGCAGTCCGGTTGGAAGCCCAGGCAGCAGCCCGCAGGAGATTGTTGACTTGCGGAAGGTAGGCAGGTGCTAATTCACGTGCTGGATTCTGAGTAGAAAAGTTGGTGAGCTGAAGGTACATTTCGAGGGCTGAGCGGGTGAATTCATTCTGGGGAGCTGCCTGGAGAGACTGGAAAATCTCCCGTTCCAGACTTGAAACCGGTTGAGTATTTGCGGAGGTTGGACTTGACCAAGGTACCGCCGGTATCGTCAGCAAGTCAGAAAGGGTCACAGGATGAATCCAGGGGTGGGCGGCGATATAAGCCATGACCGGTTCCGCAATGGTGATGTCCCCCAGGGGGCTGGCAGGCAGGCTGCCACCGAGAACCAAAACCTGCGGTTCTTCCGCCTGGGAAGCGTTGGCTAGTAATTGCAAAATAACCTGTGAAGATAACCCCTGGGTAGACCCGCTTTCGTTGAGCCAATCCGGCGGGGGCTGACCGGGAGGATAGGGTAAGGGAAATACATGCTTGTTCTTCAGGGTCATCACCGGTGAT
>CALESS010000132.1 GCA_937907495.1 uncultured Anaerolineaceae bacterium | reverse complement strand
TCTGTGGTTCAATACAGCATGGTTTTCCGCAGAAGCTTATAAGCTTTTCTCCGTGCCTCAGTGCCTCAGTGGTTCAGCACCGTACGGTTTTCTGCAGAAGCTTAAAGAGTCTTCTCTGTGCCTCCGGGCCTCTGTGGTTCAACAGAGTGAGTTTTTCCACAGAAGCTTAAAGAGTCTTCTCTGTGCCTCCGTGCCTCTGTGGTTAAATCTAGGCGAAAACTTATAAGCTTTTCTCCGTGCCTCGGTGGTTCAATACATCACGGTTTTCCCCCCACCGCAAAGGAATCGAAAAATCTATGCTATCATTTACTCATCCACAACGAGGAGAAATTCCATGACACTACACAACCCGCAAACACCCGCCGAATGGCGCGCCCGCCTGGAAAGCCTGTGGGGGCATCCGGAACGGGAACCCCTCTCCCCTTACCAGCGGGTGGAAACTGCCCTGGCACTGCGCTCTCCAGACCGCACCCCCTTCGATTTCTGGGCGGTCCCGGAAGTGATCGAGAAGCTCATCCACTTCCTGGGGGCTGCGGATGAAGAAGAGATGCTGCGCCTGTTGGGGGTGGATTGCCGTGTGGTGCGCCCGGAGTACATCGGCCCGCCCACCGAAACCCTGCCAGATGGCAGCTTCTACATCCCCTGGGGCTCGCACCGCCGCCTGGTCTCGAATGAATTCAGCACCTACGAGGAATATGCCAGCTTTCCACTGGCGGAGTGTAAAACCGCCGCTGAAGTGCGTGCCTGGCCGCGCTGGCCCAAGCCCGAATACTGGGCCTGGGATGGCATGCCGGGTCAAATCGCCATCCTGAACCAGGACTCGAAATACCACATCCGCTACGAAGTGGGCGGCATCTTTGAATCTGCCTGGGCGCTCTACGGCCTGGATCGCTTCCTGATTGATTTTGTGGAAAACCCGGAAGTGCCCTGCGCCATATTGGATTGCTACACCGATTTGATGATCGGCAATGTGCACCGCCTGATGCAGTCCGCCAGCGGCCTGATTGACATGGTTTACACCTACGATGATGTCGCCATCCAGAACGGCCTGCTGATGTCGCCGGCGATGTGGCGAAAATTCATCCTGCCGCGCCATCAGCGACTCAACGCGGTTATCAAATCCTACAATCTCAAAATCATGTACCATTCCTGCGGGGCGGTCTATAAACTGATCCCGGCTTTCATCCAGGATATGGGCATTGACGTGCTGAATCCCTTGCAGCCGCGGGCAGCCCTGATGGATATGCAAAAAATCAAGGATGAGTTCGGCGGGCAGGTCGCCTTCCACGGTGGGCTGGACCTGCAGGAGACCATGCCCCACGGCTCCCCGCAGGATGTGCGGGACGAAGTACTGGAACGCTGCCGGATTTTGGGTAAGGGCGGGGGTTATATTTGCACCACTGCCCACTACATCCAGGGCGATGTGCCCATCGAGAACATCCTGACCCTCTATACCACCCCGCGTGTGGTGGAATAAAAAAGGAGCGCGAACATGTCCGAAACCTTGTACTTCACCCCCTCCGAAGTTGTGCTGTTAAACGGCGAAAGTTTTGTTTCGGGGGCCGGGTTCTTGAACAAATATGTTGTGCTTCCCAGTGAGCAGGGAGTGGATTCCCATAAACTGGCGGTGGCAGCCTGCTCGGCGGCTGTGCTGGCGAATGAACAATTTGGCCTGCTGCGCCTCACGCCTTCCGTCAACAGCACGCTGTTTGGCCTTGTCAAGACGCCCACCCTGCTGCTCGAACCAACCGGCGCTCAACCGGGCTGGCCGGCCGGCACCCTGGAGGCAGATTTATATGAGGTGTCCCGCCGCCAACAAGTGGTGAAGCGGAACAATTTATACAATGTGATTTACCAGTGGCTGGGGCAGGATGTGGGCGCACCCTTTTATACGGTGCTGCAAATGGTGGAGCAAGGCCTGGCGCAGCGCGGCCTCCTGCAGCAGGTGGAAGCGAAAACCCTCGGCATCTTCAAATACAAAAAGCTGGCCTTGCCGGATTCCACCCGCCCGTTGATTGCCGGGCAGTCCATCGCCCCGGTGCAGCAATTGCTGCAACAATGCGAGCAGTTTCGCCCGGATATCTGGCAGCGGATGCAGAAGAACATTCAGAAGGCGATCAACGCCCGTACCGAGCATACCGATACAGACGATTAATCCACGCCTGCGGCAGAGGCTGCCGGTGCATCCCCTGCGCCATCTGCCTCACCGCCCCGCATGCGGACTCGCTACTCGATATCCTCCACCCCTGGGTCCTTCCCCGGCAGGTGCGGCTGCACCAACAGCAGGGCGGTCAGCGTTTTCCCATCCCGGATTTCACCCCGCACCGCCATTGCCATCACCTCCTCCAGAGGCAGGTGAACCACCTCCAGGAACTCATCATCATCCTGTGGCAGCGATTCGGGGTTGAGATCCGTGGCGAGGAAGACCTCCATCCACTCGGAAGAATACCCCGGCGCCATGAAAAACCCGCCGATCTTGAGCAAACGCCCGGCAGCCATGCCGATCTCCTCGCGGATTTCACGGGCTGCACCTTCCGCCGGGTCTTCGTTTTCCTCCAGCACACCGGCGGGCAGTTCCAGCAGGGTTTGGCCCGCCCCAATTCGGTACTGGCGCACGAACCACACTTCGCCATCTGCATCCAGCGGTAAAATGGTGACGGCGGCCCGGTGATTGATCAGATCGTAATCCCGCTGACGACCATCCGGCAGGCGGACATGAACGTTTTCAACCTGGAAAGCATGGCCGCGGTAGATGAGGGATTTATTGAGAATTTGCATGGAACCTCGCAAAGGTGGGGTGGAAGCAGGCCAGAAAGTTCAAAAAAACAGGGGCGGGGGATGAACCCGCCCCTGTGGTTATTCATGGACTCCGCGCTCCCGGTTGGCCAGGTTGGGGCTTTTCAGCCAAAATCAGGGGATGCTAAGCGTTTGCCCGGTGGTCAGGTTATAGGGTGCGGCCAATCCATTGGCCTGGGCAATTGCTTCGGGTGAGACATCCCCATATTTGCAGGCAATCTTATAGATGGTATCCCCGGAGGCCACGGTGTAGGTAGCCGGGTGGACGGATAAGGCGCGGCTGCCCACCTCGGTCGGCCAAACGGGGCCTTGCGGCAGGTTGATGGTCGTTCCATCCGGGATGAAGTTGGGGTTGACTTTGGGGTTGGCATTGATAATGGCGCTGGGATCCAGGTTATAGCGCCGCGCCAGGCAGTACAACGATTCGCCCAGTTGCAGGGTATAGGTGGAAGGAATACCCGGGGTGGCGGTGTAAACGATGACTGCGGTGGGCGGAATGGGGGTGGGCAATTCCGGGGCCGGCTGGGTGGGTTCCGGCGTGGAGAAGACCGGGGTCAGCATTGCCATGGCAGTCTGGGTTCCAGCCGCAATGTCCTTGATCACCGTCGGCTGACCGGGGATGGGAAAGGGCAGCTCAAGGGTGGGTGTAGCCGTCATCACCGGGGCTTTGGAAGCCGGGCGCTCACAAGCGCTGAGGACAACCAGCAACAATACAGCAACCAACAAGATGCGCAGATGAGAAGATTTCATTTCGGGTTCTCCTTCCGAGGCAGGCGGAAATCGTATTCAATTGAGGAAATTTGTTCATTCGTATAGTAGCATAACCCGGAGTCGGCGTCAAGCGGGTAGTTGCAGAAAATTTCATTTTCAAAAATCCAGTAAGAGATTGCTGAAGCAGAAAGAGCGCTCCGCTCCGGAGGATTGCCAATCACTTCCGGATGGGAACGCTCAAAGGGAAGAAAACGGAGCGAAATTATGGGTTGATTTTAATTGCCAGGGTGGCGGAGGCGTTTTTCCGCGCACCCATCAAGTCAAAAAAGGTCTTCAGCAGGCCATATTTCTTCTTCAAACCGCGGTTCACCCGCTCCGCCTCGGCCGCGTCCACCAGGACGGCTTGCCCCGCCACCCACTCCCCAATCAGGGTGCCATCTGCCTTGCAGGGGGCCACCCGCACCTCCGGGTTGCGCCGGGCGCGCTTGACCTTGCCGCTGCCATCCATGGTCCGCACATACAAAACCCCGCCATCCTCCCAGAACCAGACCGGTGTGCGCACCCCCTCACCGCTCTTGCGGTAAGTCTCCAGGTTCAGATAACTTTGTTTGCTAAATTGCTGCAATCCATGGCTCATGGTTGGTTCTCCCTTTTGATATTCGATAATTTCATTATACCCGCCTGGTCCGTGAATGTAGAGTCTTTGTCTAATCTTGGTTGCGAAGCTCCGCAGGAACGATAAACGGCGGCAAGCCGGGGTGGGGATGGATTCCTCTCCAGGGCTGCCTTTGTGAATTAAGCAGGGGAAGCCTTCCCCCTGCCCTTTTCCGGGCTGTTGAATTCATCCAGGTGGAAAGAGATCAGAAGTGGGTTTGCGCGGCAGCCCCGCCGCGCACATAAACCCGCTCCACCCGCGGCAGCAGGGAGGTGGTCACTTCATAATTAATGGTTTCCACCTGCCGCGCCACCTCATCCGCCGTAATGCACTCCTGCCCCTGGGCGCCGATGATCACCACTTCATCGTTCATCTGCACCTCCGGGATGCCCCGCAAATCCAGGATGATGTTGTCCATCGCCACCCGCCCCAGGATGGGCGCCCGTTTCCCATGCACCAGCACCGCTCCCCGGTTGGAGAGCAGCCGATGCAGTCCATCACCGTAGCCAATACTTGCCAGGCCCACCGGCATTTCCTCCGGGGTGATGTAAGTGCGTCCATAGCTGATGGCGGTACCGGCGGGCAGGCGGCGCACCCGGCTGATGCGGGATTTGAGCGCCAGCGCCGGGTGAAGCTCAAAGGCGGGCGGGTATTCCTGCGAGGGAGGCAGGCCATAAATGCCAATGCCGGGGCGGATGGCATTGAAGTGTGCTTCCGGATAGCGCATGGTAATGCCGGTATTGGCGGCGTGTACCAGGGGGATGCGTATCCCGGCGGCTTGCAGGGCACCCAGCACCTCCTGGAAAATAGCCAATTGTGCCCGGGCGTAGCTCTCGTCCAACTCATCGGCGGTGGCAAAATGGGTGAACAACCCCTCCAGCCGCACCCCTGGCAGACCCGCCAACGATTGAGCAAAAGGGACGATCTCCTGCGGCAGCAATCCAAAGCGGCTCAAGCCGCTATCCACCTTGAGGTGGATGGGAATGACCCTCCCCAGCGCCTGTGCCCGGGCTGAAAGCGCCTGCACGAACTCCGCCGAAACCGGACAGGGTGTCAGGTCATGCTCGGCGATCAGGGCCGCCCCATCTGGCGGGGTGTAACCCATCACCAGGATGGGAGCTGCCAGGCCTGCCTGGCGCAGTTCAATGCCTTCCGCCAGACGGGCAACCGCCAGGCGGGTGGCCCCGGCTTGCAATACCGTGCGAGCCACCGGCACCGCACCATGTCCATAGGCATTGGCCTTGACCACGGCAATAATTTCGACTTGCGGCCCGCTGAAATTCTGAAACTCCCGGATATTGGCTTCGATGGCCTCCAGGTCAATTTCTGCCCAGGTTACTGTTCCTTCAGAATGCATGAAAACTCCTGCAAGGGTTGGCTCTGCCCGATTACGAAGGGCAATATCCCCCCATTTTACCCCCTATTTACTCGGAAAACGAAAAAGATTACCGTCCTGCCAACCCTGCTGTGGGATTGGACCGTGGAAGGCTGCGTATTGTGATCAGGGGTTGACGTTGGCGACCCAGGTGAATTTTCCGGCTCGCAGTTGCATGATGACCGCACTTTTAATCGGGTCGCCCGAGCCAGACTGGAAAATCATGCTGCCGCTCACGCCCTGGTAGCGGCTGATCTGGTGCATGGCATCCGCCACTTGCAGGCGGTCCACTTTATCAGCCCCTTCCAGCGCCTGCCAGAGCAGCCCAAACGCGTCATAGGTCAGGGCAGCCACATCATCCGGCAGGGTTCCGTAGGCCTTTTGGTAATCATTAATGAAGGCAACTGCCGCCGGGTTGATTGCCTCCGGAGAATAATGGGTGCTGAAGTAATAGCCTTCGCATTCCGGGCCGCACAGTGAGATCAACTCCGGCGTGGCCCAGGTATCGCTGCCCAGAAACGGCGCCACAATCCCCAGTTTGTGCGCCTGGCGCACTTGCAGCGGTACATCCGTGTAGTAATTGGGCAGGAAGATCACCTCCGGGGCAGCATCCTGAATGCGTTGGAGCTGGGCAGTGAAATCCTTTTCCCCGGTGGAGTAGGTTTCGTAGGCTACCACTTGCCCGCCTTTTTCCTCATAGGTCTGGCGGAAAATCTCTGCGATGCCGCGATTGTAGTCCGACTCCACATCAAAGAGCACGGCGGCGCGCCGGGTTTGCAAGAAATCCATCGCAAAGCGGGCGACCACCTCCCCCTGGAAGGCATCCACAAACGCTGCCCGGAAAACGTACTTTTTCGGTTTCCCCGTCTCTTCATCCAGGGTGGTCTGTGGATTGGTTGACCACGGACTGATGAGTACCACCCGCTCCGATTCCGCCACCGCGGCCGCCGGGATTGCGTAACGGCTGGCGTTGGGACCGATGATCGCCACCACATTTTCATCTTTAATCAGTTTTTTAGTCGCCAGGATGGTTTGGGTTTCATCCGAAGCGTTATCTTCAATGATCAGTTCGATGGAATACTTGCGCCCGCCGACCTGCACGCCCCCCGCCTGGTTGATCTCCCGCACCGCCAGTTCTGCCGCGTTCTTACAACTTGCACCCACGGCGGGCAGTTCTCCGCTGATCTCCGCCACCAACCCAACCCGAATCACCTCCCGGCTGCCGGGGGATGTGCATGCCGTCAGTAATAGGGCTGCCAGGATAACTACCTTGAGTAGCGTCTTCTTCTTCATTTTTATTTCCTCAAGCTTCAGTGGGAGCCGCAGGGAAGTGACAAAGATCACGCCAAATTATGGTATTCTTTAGGTAACCAGTGCCTTGCATGAGGGTTTGTTAATGGAATAGAAAATTTCCGTTTTCATACCCGGAGGGTTGATGCCGGGCGGGGCACAGTAATTTTCTTTCATTAGTAGTGTAGCACACCTGCCTGTATATACAAGTGCGTAAATCCCCAGATAGACCCTTTTTTGAGGTGAAATGATGTCAAAAACTGCCCGCAAACCAGGAATTGCCCCTTCCACCCGCAGTTTCGTGCAGGAGAGCCGGCGGGTGCCGGGCTTCCGCCTGTTTGACCTGCTGCACGGCTATTTCTACCTGCGCTTTCCTTATCTCTACATCTCGATGGCAACCGGCGAACATCCCCTGGCCCGCCGCCTGCGGCCAATCCTCGGCTTACTCGACCGCTGGTTCACCCCCAGGCCGAAACCTGCCGACCCGAACCTGCCCGGTCACACGGTGACCTTTGCAGATGGTTACCACGGCAAGGTGATGCCCCTGGAGGATGCCCGCCAGTTGATCACCATCGGCCAGGATTTACGCCTGGCTGTGCCGGAACAGGTGATTCCCTACATCACCGCTCGCGACCTTATTTTGCAGAACCCGGATTTCATCGTAGCGCTGGATTGCCCCTGCCGGGTGGCCCGCCCAAACCCCTGCCTGCCGCTGGATGTCTGCCTGATTGTGGGTGAACCCTTTGCCAGCTTCGCCCTCGAGCACCAGCCAGAACGCTGCCGGCGCATCAGCCCGGATGAAGCAGTGGAGATATTGGAGGCAGAGGACCAGCGCGGCCATGTGCACCACGCATTTTTCAAGGAGGCGATGCTGGGGCGTTTTTATGCCATCTGCAATTGCTGCGATTGCTGCTGCGGGGCGATGCAGGCCCAGCGTAATGGCGTGCCGATGCTGGCCTCTTCCGGCTATACGGCCCGGGTGGCCGCGGATGAGTGCATCGGCTGCGGGAACTGCCACGATTATTGCCAGTTTCACGCCCTGGCAGCGGGAGAAGATGGCCACACCACCGTGGATGCGGCGCTGTGCATGGGCTGCGGGGTATGCATCTCGCATTGCCCGCAAGAAGCCATTGCCCTGGAGTTGACCCCGGCGCGCGGCGTGCCCCTGGAGATCCATCGCCTGATGGAAGAGGCGGCGGCGGGGTAAATTCGCGGGCGGGGTACGGCTCGTCCGGCGAGATATCATCGCCACGCATAGGGTCTCGATGCCACCCTTGCACCCAATCGCAATCCTATATAAATCCGGTTTTCTCTGTGGCTCTGTGACTCTGTGGTTAAATGTTTATCCGTGTTATTAAGATTCCCGTTTTCCC
>CALESS010000131.1 GCA_937907495.1 uncultured Anaerolineaceae bacterium | reverse complement strand
GTAACTCTTTGATGGCTACGTAGCGCTCTAATTGGGTATCTTTGGCACGAAAAACCGCTCCCATGCCACCTTCCCCCAGCAGGGCTTCGATCTCATACTCTCCATCCAGGACATCCCCAACTTGAAGCATAAACGATAAGCCCCTTGTTCCAGAGTAATTGGGCTATTGTAGCATAAAACCAGGTTAGCGCAGGTTGGCGATCTGCTCTTCCAAGGCCTGCTGGGCTTCCCTCAAGGCATCCTCCGGGGATTGCACCCCATTCAGGATGTTGTTCAGTGCGTCGTTGACCGTCATCCTTTCCGGTTCAGAAAACCGGGTGTTGAAGAGTGGAACGCTCACATTCAGCGCCCAGGCAAAGTTGGTCAGGGTCTTATCCGCCATCACCTCGGGGCGAGTCACCGCATAGTAAGAGGCAGGAATGGTGCGATTCTGCAGGGCAATTTGGGCTTGGATCTCTGGACGGGCGAAGTATTGCATCACATCCAGGGCAAGGGCGGTGTGATTGTGATATTCAACAGAACGCGGCAGCATCAAGGAGTAGGTCTCCAGGTAGGGTCGGCCCAGGGCAGCCACCTCAAATTCCATGCCCGCGTCCTCCAGCATGGGAATGGCCCAGGCGCCGGTCCACCAGACGGGGAGTTCGCCATTCATAAAGGCGTTCTGACAGCCATCGTAGCTCGAATCCTCCGCCGTCAACCGGCTCAATTCCACCATCCTTTCCGTTGCCCGGATGACCTCGAGGCGGTTCAGGTACACATTGCCTTGCGAGTCGGTGAACCCGGGCAGACTTCCCCCCTGGAAAAGGATGGGCGCCAGGAAGTAGACATCCCGGAGGTTGAAGCCTGGATTGCAGAAAAATTTCTGCCCCGGATGATCCTGCTCATAGGTCTTGGCCAGCAAGATAAAAACTGCCAGGTCATTGGGGATGCCAAAACCCCTGCCGAGCAAGTCCGGGTTGAGCAGCAGCGCCATCCCCATCTGCTGGATGGGAATCCCCCAGTAATGGTTGTCGTAAAACACCGTTTCCAGGGCGCCGGGCAGAATTTCACTATCCAGGTAATTGCGGCTGATGCCCTGCTCCTCGAGCGGTAAAAGTTGATCCGGCGCCAATTGGCCGATGGTCCCGCTCCACGTGGCGAGGATATCCGGCCCCTGGCCGGCTGCGATGACGGTCGGCAGCATGGTCACCAGGTCCGATTGCCATTCCAGTTCAATCGTCACACCGGGGTGGGTGCGGGAGTATTCATCAAATACCGCCCTCACGGCTGGCAGTTGGGCATCCGGCCAGTTGTGCCAGATGATGAGGGTTTCATTGCCAAAGGCGGGCGCTTCCGTGACCACTTGTTCAACGGCCTCTTCCCAGGTGGGTTGTGGAGCCAGGGTGGGGGCGGCATTTTCCCTCGGTGCTTCGGTGGGCACGCTTGTCCGCGGAGTCGAGACGGGGGCGATCACTCCCAGCAAGGCCCGGGCGCCGGTGAAGAGATATTTATTGAAGAGGACCAGGGAAAGGATGATCGCCAGGCCAATCACCCACCGGGGAAAATCGGAATTGGAGTTACCTGCCATACCACACCTGCCTTAACCGACATCGGATGAGGTGATTCTAGCAGACAATTACAAAACGGGTGCAAGGCGTTTGCAAGAACGCCTTGCACCTTTTGCTCACCTGAAAACCTTGCTTGGGGATGTTTTGCGGCTAACTCGAAAACAGGCGTTTCTTCAACCAGAAGGCTACATTGACCAACCCGATCATGACGGGAACTTCCACCAGCGGGCCAATGACCGCGGTGAAGGCTTCGCCGGAATTGATGCCAAAGACAGCCACTGCCACGGCTATCGCCAGCTCAAAATTGTTGCTGGCTGCGGTGAATGAAAGGGTGGTGGTTTTCTTGTAATCTGCCCCCACGGCCTTGCCCAGCAGAAAACTGACCAGGAACATCAGCAGGAAGTAGATTAACAGCGGGATGGCAATCCGCACCACATCTCCCGGGATTTTGACGATCAAATCACCCTTCAGGCTGAACATAACCAGGATGGTGAAGAGCAAGGCGATCAGCGTGATGGGGCTGATCTTGGGGATGAATTTCTTGTAATACCATTCCTTGCCCTTCAAGCGGATCAGCACCCGGTTGGTGATAAACCCGGCAATGAATGGGATTCCCAGGTAAATGAAAACGCTTTTTGCAATCTGGCCGATGGTGATCGCCACGATGCTGCCTTGCAGCCCAAACCAGGTCGGCAGGATGGTGATGAACACATAGGCATATACGGAGTAGAACAATACCTGGAAGATGCTGTTGAAGGCCACCAGCCCGGCTGCATACTCGGTATCGCCGCGGGCCAGTTCGTTCCAGACGATCACCATGGCGATGCAACGTGCCAGGCCGATCATAATCAGCCCGACCATGTAATGAGGGAAATCTCGCAGGAAGATGACCGCGAGGGCAAACATCAAGATGGGACCGATCACCCAGTTTTGCAGCAGGGACAGGCCGAGGATTTTCCAATTCCGGAATACATCCTTCAGCTCATCGTAATGCACTTTCGCCAGGGGAGGGTACATCATCAAAATCAGCCCGATGGCTATGGGTATGTTGGTGGTGCCAACCGAGACCGCGGTATTGAAACCCTGCACCAGGGTTGGGAAGAGAAAACCAACCCCCACCCCAACCAGCATGGCCAGGAAGATCCAGAGCGTCAGGTAACGGTCGAGAAACGAAAGCTTTCTCGTGAGGGGTGCAGCAGTGATCTCAGTCATTCTCAATCTCCTAGTTCTCCCCTGCCGGTGCGGGCCTGGGAATTTGTTAAGGGTGATGAAAATTAATTATCCCACAGCCTCTTTCAACCAACCTTTGATCTCCTCCACCCGCGGGATGCGCCCGGTGCTGACCACCTTCCCGTTGATCACCAGGCCCGGGGTGGAGAGAATATCGTAACTCATGATCTGATTGTAATCGGTCACCTTTTCAAAGGCGGCTTCCAGGCCAAGTTCCTCAACCGCCTGGTGAGAGAGGGCTTCCACTTTTTTGCAATTGGGGCAGCCGGAACCTAAAATCTTGATATCAACCATTCGATCCTCCTTGTAAATGGCATTCACAAACCATCCGCTCAGTCAACCTGTCCAAGCGGTTAATGAGACCCGGCAAGATGGGCTGCCTTGCGGCGTTGAAGCCCATTCAATAACACCGCCAGCAGGCTGATGCCGGCGGCAACGATCAATAGCAGCAGCCAGGGGTTGGCGCCATCTGCCCAGGCTCCATACAGCAGCCCGGCCAGGGTGGAGAACAAAGCCACCCAGCCGACATACACCCAGGCTTTCAACCGCCCGATGATGGCAGCGGTAATCAGAATGCTTTGCAGGCTCAACTCCGGATCGGCGATCAAGTAGGCGAGCAGTGGTCCGGGGTGCATCCCCAGGCTGAGGAACATGCGGGCGATCGGCACTTCCACCAGGGTGGGGAAGTACATGAAGACGCCGAACAGCACCCCGGCCAGGTTGGCCCACAGGGTGTTGCTGCCGGCGATGGCCTCGATCCACAGCGGGTTGATCAGCGAGCGCAGAATGCCCACCACAAAGACGCCCACGATCAGCAGGGGGAAGATTTGCTTGATGAACCGCCAGGATTCCCACAGGAAGTCGCGCCGCTCATCCTCCGTGAGGCCGGTCTTGAGCAGCCAGCCCAGCCCGCTGAGCGCCAGTAACACGCCAAAGAACTTGCCGGTCAGCCCGAGTGTGACACCGCCCGCATGGGGGGCAACCGCCAGGGAAGCCACCAGCAGCGTCAGGCTGGTGAGGCCGGTGGAAATCCACGTCCAGGCATTGAAGCCCTCGTGAATGCGCTCCAGCCCGCGCCAGGCCGTCAGGCCGATCAGCACCAACAGGCCGATGAGCAGAGCGCCCTGGGCGGTCACCCCTTCTTCCCCCCGGGTTGGGTCAAAGGGAACCCAGCGGCTGAGGGTGGCTTGCAGGCTATCCACCCCACCCCAGGGCAGTTCGATGCTGGCATAGCTGTGTTTGAGAAAATCAAACTGGAAGGTGCCAGCCACCAGCAGGAAGAGCAGCACGAGCAAAAAGAGCAAAGCGCCGCGGCGCATGGCCGCCTGGCCCGCAAACAGGGCATCGGTTGCTTTATCGTGGGCGATATCGGCATCCCGGAAGAGGAAAGCCATGATCAGCCCGATGCCGATGCCGAAGGCCAGCGAGAGCACCAGCCTGGCGATCGCCAAATCCATGCCAATCACCCCGCCCGTGTAGACCAGCGCCAGGATGTTAATGGCCGGGGCGACAAACAGGAAGGTGATGGCTGGCCCCAGCCCGGCGCCTTTTTTGTAAATGCCGGCAAACAAGGGGATGACCGTGCAAGAACAAACCGCCAGCAGAAACCCGGCCAGTGCCGAAGCGGGATAGGAGATGTAGCGGGGGGTGTTCCGCCCCAGGTAGCGGGTGATGGTCTCTTTGGGGATGAGAGCGGTCATGGCCCCGGCGATGTAGAAGGCGGGCAGCAGGCACAACAGCACATGCGCCGCCAGGTAGGATGCCAGGTTTCCCAGGCCGCTTTGCAGTAGATTAAGAACAAATTCCATGTTTACCTCTATGAGCAGGAACCATTGGGCGAGCATTTCGGGCAGCCGCAATCGCCCGGGCTGCCGCCTTCCAACTCCTCCACGGATGCCCCGCCCGCCTGCGCCGCCAGGTGGATGAGGTCCAGCAGGGCCGGGTCTATCAATTGGTAGAAAATGAAGCGTCCCTCACGCCGGGCGCTGATGAGTCCGCCATCCCGCAGGGCCATCAGGTGCTGGCTGATGGCTGCCTGGCGCAGGCCGAGTTTGGCCTCCAGGTGGCAGACACAAGCCTCGCCGCGTCCCAATTCCAGCAAAATTCGCACCCGGTTGGGTTGGCCCACCAGGCGAAAGACCCGGGTGATTCGCTCCTCGGAAGTCAATAACATATTCGTATCCATGAATGTATTGTAGGCCAAAAAATCCCCCGGCACAGGGTAGAATGTCACCTGGCGGGGGGAAAAATATCACCACTTAAGGATGGGATTTTATTCCGCCACATCCGGGGCGTTTTCTGAAAAATACAGGTAGAATGGAAGCAGAATCGCCCTCAACCAACCCTCGCGCAGGGAAAGGAGAAGCTGGATGCAATTGAACCAGTGGCTATTAATCGGAATTATCGTGGTGCCGCTCGCTTTTGTCATGCTGGGCCGGTTGCGCATGGACCTGGCTGCCCTGCTCATGGCAATCCTGCTGGGCATACTCCAGTTTGCGGGAGTGGGGATGCTGGGGGCAGCCCACACGCCGGGGGATGCGCTGAAGGCGATCGCCGGGTTCAGTCAGCCGGTGGTGATTACGCTGATCTCTCTCTTTATCATCACCCGCGGGTTGGAAAAAAGTGGTGTCACCCGTTGGATTGCCCAGAAAATTGTGCGGGTGGGGGGAAAATCTCCCCGGCGGTTTATTGCCCTCTTCACCTTCGTAGCTGCCACACTTTCCCTGTTCATGAACAACCTGGCTGCCGGTGCGCTGCTGCTTCCCAGCGCCATGGAAGTTGCCCGCCGCACGGGTATCAAGCCCAGCAAGCTGTTGATCCCGGTGGCTTATGGCAGCCTGTTGGGGGGCGCGGCCACGTATTTCACCACCGCCAACATCATCATGAGTGATTTGCTGCGGATTGCCAAACCCCCGCAGCAGCCGCTCGGTATTCTCTCCTTCACCCCCACCGGGGGGTTGATTGCCATTGCCGGCATCCTCTTCCTGTGGCTGCTGGGTGACCGCCTGCTGCCGGAGCGTGAACCCAGCCCGGAACAATCTCTGGCCCGCCTGACCGGTCGTGAATTGGAGAATTTGTACGAGGTTGGCCAGCGCCTGTGGAAGATACAAGTCCGGCCCGAATCGGGCCTGGTGGGCGAACCGCTCTCGAAAACGGAATTGGGACAAAAATATGGCGTGGCGGTGGTGGTGGTGGAACGCGATCGGCATGTCATCCCCAACCCGGACCCCTCGTTGAAGATCGAAGCCGGGGATTTTTTATGGATTGTGAGCCGGGAAGATGCCGTTACCGGGCTGGCGCAGATCGGGTTGGAGATTTTCTCCGCCCGGGCGCAATCCTCCCTCAGCCAGATGGGGGTAACCTTTGCCGAAGTAATGCTCACGCCGCATTCCACCTTGCAGGGAATGACCCTCAAACAAATCGGATTCCGCAAGCGCTATCATATGACGATTGTGGCGATCAAACGCGGGGCGCGCACCTATCGCACCAATGTCGGCGATCTGCCCCTCGAACTGGGGGATTCTCTGCTGGTGGCAGGCGAATACGAACGCATCCAGGCGCTGCGCCACCAACAGGATTTTATCCTCTTCGTCCCCAGTTTACAGGATAAGCCCATTGAGAAGAAACCCGCCCTGCTGACCATCATGATCACGTTGCTCGCCATTGCAGCCTCCATCGCCGGTGTGCCGGTGACCTTGAGCGTACTGGCCGGGGCGGTAATTACCCTGCTGTTGAAGATCCTCCCGCTGGAGGAGGCCTATCAATCCATTGAATGGCAGGCGGTTTTCCTCATCGCCGGGATGTACGCCGTCAGCCAGGCGATGGTGCAAACCGGGCTGGCCCAGCTCATGGGCTCCAGCCTGTTGAGCGTGGTGGCTCATTTTGGCCCGCTGGGGGTGGCGGCGGGGTCCTATCTCCTCACGGCGTTGCTGACCCAGTTCATGGGCGGCCAGGTGACAGCCCTGGTGACCGGTCCCGTGACGATCAGCGCGGCCATCTCCATGGGAATCAACCCGCAGGCCGTGGCGGTCGCAACCGCTATTGGCTGCTCGGCGTCTTTCTTCACGCCCATGGCCCACCCGGTCAATATCCTGATGATGGCGCCCGGCAACTACAAATTTTCCGACTTTTTGCGGGCTGGCTGGCTGTTGACCATCGTTTGCTTTGTGATGCTGCTGCTGGGGATGGCGCTCTTATGGGGTCTGTAACGGGGGATTGCCGCCCGGGAACAGCCCTTATCGGAAGAGCCTGGAATAGCCCCGGGGAAATCAACCTGCGCTTTTCCCCTTGCCGCCTCCGGGCATTCCTCGCCGTGATGCGCAAGGCCCGGGATGCAGCCTGCGAATCAAAAGCAGGCTCTCGGCTGAAAGCCTGCTTTATTGTTGAACTTCACGGCGAAAGCGGCCCGCCAGGGCGGCTTTTTACCGAAAACCCCTATTCCGCAGAGATCAGCGTGCCAGCCGGTTCTCCCAGCAGGGCACGCGTCAGGGCGGTTGGATCCCACAGGTTGAGAACGAGGATGGGCAGCTTGTTTTCCATGCAGAGGGAGATGGCTGTGCTGTCCATCACCTCCAATTGCCGATTGAGCGTTTCAATATAGGTCAGGTGATCGAACTTGACCGCAGCCGGATTTTTGTGGGGGTCGCTGTCATAGACGCCATCCACCTTGGTGGCCTTGATGACCACTTCGGCCCCGATTTCCATCGCCCGCAGGGCAGCCGCCGTATCCGTGGAGAAGTATGGGTTGCCGGTGCCGCCGCCAAAAATCACCACCCGGCCCTTTTCCAGGTGGCGGATGGCGCGCCGCCGGATGTAGGGCTCGGCTACGGCGCGCATTTCGATGGCCGATTGGACGCGGGTGGTCACGCCGATGGTTTCGAGGGCATCCATCAGGGCCAGGGCATTCATCACCGTGGCCAGCATCCCCATGTAATCGGCGGTGGCGCGGTCCATGCCCAGGTCCAGGCCATCCCTGCCGCGCCACAGGTTACCTGCGCCGATGACCATGGCCAGTTCCACTCCCAGGCGGGTGACTTCTTCCACCCGGCTGGCGATTTCACGGGCCATAGCCGGGTCAATGCCTGTGCCGTGGGGCGAGGAAAGGGCCTCCCCGCTCAACTTGAGCAAGATGCGGCGATATTTCAGGTCTGTCATTTTGCCTCCTAGCGGCTAGTTGGCTAAAAAAAGCCAACCTTGCGGTTGGCTTTCAGTTGTTATTCGGTTGCGGCTTCTTCAGAAGCTTCGCCCAGGGCCCAGCGTACCATGCGCCGGATGACAATCTTCTCACCCAGGGAGGCAACGGTCTGGTTGACCAGCTGCTGAACAGTCAGCTTGTCATCGCGGATGTAGGGCAGCCGCAAGAGGACGGTCTCATCTTTGAACTTGTTGACATAGCCTTCGGCGATGCGGGGCAGGATGGCTTCGGGCTTGCCTTCCTCACGCGCCCGGTTGATGGCGATCTGGGTTTCTTTTTCCAACACTTCCGCCGGGATATCTTCATCTCGAATGTAGGTCGGGTTGCTGAAGGCGATTTGCAGGGCCAGTTCATGGGCCAGGGCGCGGAACGATTCGGAGCGGCCGACAAAATCGGTTTCGCAGTTCAATTCCACCATTACACCTACCCGGCCATTGCCGTGTGCGTACAGTTCCACAACGCCTTCGGAGGCGGTGCGGTCTGCGCGCTTGGCCGCCATGGCCAGGCCTTTTTCGCGCAGAAAATCGAGCGCTTTTTTCAAGTCGCCGTCGTTTTGCTCCAGGGCTTTCCGGCAATCGAGGATGCCGGCGCCGGTCTGCTCGCGCAGTTGTTTGATCATTTCAGTCGTAATTGCCATTCCTAATACCTCGTCCGTGGGGTTGGACCCATTGCTGGGGTGATTGCAGATTAAGCTTCCGTATCTTCCGTGGCTTCTGGCGTTTCCGCTTCTTCATCAGCCTCGTGACGATCCATTTTCGCCAGGGTGGAAGAGCCGAGCAGATCGTCATCGGTCTGTTCCGGTTCCACAATGCTCATCGGGCGGACGGCGGGGCCGCTGGGCCGGGTGAATTCCTGGGCGCCACTTTCGGCGAATTCCGCTTCGTCGTCTTTGCGCAAGCCGCGGCCTTCAATGGCGGCATCGGCGATTTTGCCCACCAGCAGTTTGATGGCGCGGATGGCGTCATCATTGGAGGGGATGATGTAATCCACCCCGCTGGGGTTGCAGTTGGTATCCACCAGGGCGATAACCGGGATGCCCTTGACGTTGGCTTCATGGATGGCCGTGGCTTCCCGCATGATATCCACCACAAAGAGCAGATCGGGGGTGGTCTTGATCTTGCGCACACCACCCAGGCGCATTTCCAGGCGCTGGATATCGCGTTCGATCAGCAGGCCTTCTTTTTTGGTCAGCTTGTTGATTTCGCCGCTATCGCGCATTTTCTCCAGCCGTTCCAGTTCCTGGATGCGCTGGAACATGGTGGACCAGTTGGTGAGCATACCGCCCATCCAGCGTTCGGTGACATAGGGCATGCCGCAGCGGATGGCTTCGTCTTTGATGGTTTCCTGCGCCTGGCGCTTGGTACCCACAAACATCACCGTTCCACCCTTCTGGACGGTATCCCGAACCAGGTTGTAGGCGGTAGTGATGCACTTGACGGTTTGCTGCAGATCAATGATGTGAATGCCGTTGCGTTCGGTGAAGATGAACGGCTTCATTGCCGGGTTCCACTTGTTGGTGCGGTGACCGAAGTGAACGCCGCTTTCCAACAGGGCTTTCATGGAAATTACAGATGCCATTTGCTATTCTCCTTGAGCGTTTTTTCCGCCGCTTCCGTCATACCTGGCCGCAACTGCCATGATGGGCAGCACGCACGGTCAGCTCGGGAAGCGTGTGGTTTTTTAAGCGGGTGGATTATAACACGGAAATTATCAAAAATGGGTACATTGACCCAACCGGTGGGGACGAGTTTCTAAAAGTCGAAAAGGGGCGGGCGTGGGGCTACATCGCCCACGACAACCCCTGCCGCGACCGGAAAAATGTCTCCGTAAAAAAAGCGCAAATGCAGGTTGTTACTGACCAGGTGAGGCAACCCGCACCTGGCGGAAGATGACCATCACCCCTGGAGGAATCATGGCAAAATTTATCCTAATTGTCTGACGCAATCCTCGCCTGGCGGAAGCTGACCATCACCCGTCTGGCTTCATCATATAGCGCCAGCCGGATGCAGGCCAGGCTCTGGCGGATATTGAGGGTGGGTGATTGACGCAGCAGGTCTGCGGAGCGGTAAGCCTTATCCAGGGCGTAATTGGGCACGCTGGGGTTGAGGTGATGGATGTGGTGGAAGCCGATGTTTCCGCTGAACCACTGCAAGATCGCTGGTAATTGGTAATAGGATGCCCCTTGAAAGGCGGAGGCCGTGTAACTCCAGCTTTCACCCCGCGCCCAGTAGACATTTTCAAACTGGTGCTGAACGTAGAACAGCCAGATGCCCGCCATGCCCGCCAGCCAGATGATGGGGAGTTGAATGAGGACGTAATTCTTGAAGCCCATCAACAGGCTCAACCCGGTACCCAATGCCAGGATCGCCAGGTTGGCCCAGATCACGCTCCAGGTCTCTTTCTTGCCCAGGCGGGGGCTGGGAAAACGATGGGAAATGAGAAACATCCAGATCGGCCCCAGGCCGAACATGATGAGCGGATTTCGAAAGAGACGATAGCCAAACCGGGCCAGCGGTGAAAGGTGTGCGTACTCTGCCACCGTGAGGGTGGTCACATCCCCTGTGCCGCGCTTATCGAGGTTGCCGCTGGTGGCATGGTGAATGGCGTGGGCCTTCCACCATTGTTCTCCGGGGGTGAAGACCAGCACCCCCAGCCAGAAACCGATCCGCCGGTTCCAGCGGGTGGCGGGGAAGAAGGAGTTATGGCCGCAATCGTGAAAGAAGATGAAGATCCGCACCAATAAGCCGGCTGCCGGAATGGCCAGTAAAAGGGTCAGCCAGTAACCGACCTGCAGGCTGAAAAACATTGCCACCCAGGCGGCGATATACATAGCCAGGGTTCCCAGCAGCTGGCGCAGGGCAGTTTGGTTGTTGCTGCGGGAAAAAGGCGCCAGGGCAGCCTTTAATTCCTTCATGGAAGGAAGGGTTGGAATTTGAGTTTGATTTTGCATGATTCTGCCTCCTCCCCTAGTTTAATGGCGCGGGGAGGAAAGCAGAATATGACTGGGGTCACAACTGCGGTAATATCTTTGCGGTTACCAGCGCACCACCTCTGGCGCCGGGCGGCGGCGGCCAAACAGGAGGGCCATTACGATCCCGGAGACGAAACCGCCAACATGCGCCCAAAAAGCCACACCGCCCACGTCCTCCGGCCCGCCAAGGGAGAGGAAACCATTGAAGAGTTGCAGCACGAACCACAAACCCAGCACAATGCTGGCTGGCAGCAACGTCAGCCGCATGAAATAGCCGATGGGAATGAAGGTTGCCACCCGACTTTGCGGATACATGACCAGGTAAGCACCCAGCACCGCCGCAATTGCCCCGCTGGCCCCCACGGTTGGAACCGGGGAGGAGGGATTGGTCAGGATGTGCGTCAGGGAAGCCACCACACCGCCCACCAGGTAGAAGAGCAGGTAACCCAGGCGGCCCAGGCGGTCTTCCACGTTATCGCCAAAAATCCACAGGTAGAGCATGTTGCCGCCCAGGTGCGCCCAGCCGCCATGCATAAACATGCTGGTAAAGATATCCGTGATATTGGCGGCATTCAGGTTCGCCATAAAATTCGCCGGGATGAGGGCGAATTGATATACCAGTGCTTCCTGCCCGGAACCCGCCAGCCACATCAGCAGGAACACCACGACATTGATGAGGATGAGCAGGTAATTAACCACCGGGGTGCTGCGGGTGGGAATCTGGTCGCGAATTGGGATCATATCGGTTCTCCTTCACCTATTTCGCTTCATTGTAGCAAAGGAGCGAGTCAGCCGCAATCAGGGATTTCACGCAGGAGAAAGGTGGGGAATAAATCCCGCCAGGTCCAGATTTTTTCTCTCCATGGTTGCCTGGCGCGCTGCGATCCTTAAGCAGGCAGCGAAAAGAAATTTCCGCTATAATCAACTGGATGAAACGTATTCGACCGCTATGGATTCTGGCCGGGCTGGGGGCGGCGCTGGTGATCGGTGTTTTGTGGTTTACCACTGCCCGCCCGGTGCTGGTGTTGCCGCGCTTAAGCCTGGCACCCGGTTACGGGTTGACAACCGCCTCTGGCGACCTTTTCACCAGTGAAGATGGACGCGGGGTGGTGACGCTCTATTCGTTTGCCTATACGGGCTGCGGCGAGCGTTGCAACCTGATCTATGATAAATTACAGGCGGTGGATGCCGCCCTGGCCGAATACCCCGCCCTCGATCCGCCTCTGCGTTTTGTGACATTAACGCTGGACCCGGAGCACGACACCCCCGAAACGCTGGCTGGCTTTGAACTTCCCTTTGAGCCGCAGGCCGTGGAATGGGTGTGGTTGACAGGCGACCCGGCGCGGATGAAGCTGGTGACCGGCGGCGGCTTTGAGATCCTCTACCAGCCGCAAGAGGATGGCAGTATCTTTTTCGACCCGCAAATGGCACTGGTGGATGGAAACGGCATCCTGCGCGGCCAATATGAAATGAGCCGCTTTAGCGCCGAGAGCCTGGTTGCTTACATTGATTACCTCTACCAGGAGATTGAGCAATCCAGTGGGGCGGCTAAACTGGCCTATGAGGCGGCACATTTCTTTGCCTGTTACCCGCATTGAGGTGGACCTGCCGCACCGATCAGAAGGAGCTGACAACCTTCTGACCACAGAAAGGAACAAGATGAGCAAATTTCTCAAATCTCGCTGGCTGTGGCCGGTGGCCGGGTTGGTTATTGGGCTGGCTGCCATCGTGTTGATCAGCCTGGCATTGCGACCGCATAATTTTTCGGGCAGCATTCTGCAATCTCCCCAACCCGCTTATGATTTCAAATTAACCAGCGCCGATGGCCCGCTTGCTCTCAGCGACCTGCGCGGCAAGGTGGTGCTGGTTTTCTTCGGCTACACATTCTGCCCGGATGTCTGCCCGACCACCCTGCAAGAGATGAGCGATGTTCTGGATTTGATGGGCAAACAGGCCGACCAGGTGCAGCCCGTGTTTGTCTCCGTGGATCCCGATCGGGATTCTCCCCAGCGCTTAAAAGCCTACATGAACAACCTGGATGGGAGGATTGTGGGGATCACCGGTGAGCAGGCCGTGATTGATGAGATCGTCACCCATTACGGAGTGTATTATCAAAAGCGCACCATCAGTGAGAGCGGCAATTACCTGATTGACCATACCGCCACCACTTTTTTGATTGACCCGGATGGCTATCTGCGGGTGGTGTATCCGTATGCCACCCCGGCCAAGGGGATTGCGGAGGATATTCGCTACATCCTGCGGCATTAGCCTGTAGAAGCACAGACCAGCCCCGTCACGGAAGTTGTGATGGGGCTGGTCGTTTTAACGGGTTCTGGTGTATGGTGTAAACTACCTCGCCGGTCGGTGACCGGGTGGATCACCTTTTCCCCTCATCGCGGCATGGTTTATGGAGATCGTGTTTCGGACTCGTTATTTGGCGACCGGGAACTCATAATTGTAACGGTAGGAATAAACCAGGTCACACGTCTCCTCGTAGAGCTGGATGTCATAATCACAATAAACCGTGCTGGAGCGGCTGGCACTATCTATGCTGAACGAGATCAGA
>CALESS010000130.1 GCA_937907495.1 uncultured Anaerolineaceae bacterium | reverse complement strand
CAACCGCACCCACCAGGTGCTGACCGCCATTGCCCTGCTCGATCCCGCCAGCGGCCGCCTGGAAGCCGACCTGTGCATCTCGAATGTGCCCATGCGGGACTACTCGGATGCGGAAATGAATGCTTATATCGCCAGCGGCGACCCGCTCGATAAGGCCGGAGCCTATGCCATTCAAAATGGCGCTTTCCGGCCGGTGACAGCCTTCTCCGGTTGTTACGCCTGTGTGGTGGGGTTGCCGCTCTGCCACCTTCAACGTACGCTCTCCCGCTTTGGGTTCAGCCCGCCGGGGGAAGTATCTTCTGCATGCCAGCAGCACCTGGGCTACACCTGCCCCATCTTCGCCCGTGTGCTGCAAGGCGAATTGATCGGTTGATGACCGCTCTAGGAGAATGATTGCATGAGAGTCCGCCACTGGTTTTTCATGATCTTGTTAATAACTTTACTGGCTGCCTGCACAGGTCCCACCCCCACAGCGCTCAGCGAAACGCCCACCCTTCCGCAGCCCACCCACACCCTGCCCTCCCCGGATGTCAGCGTGACCCGCACCCCGGATGTGCGCACTACCGTGGAAGCCTACATGCAGGCCTGGCAAAAGGATGATTATCCGGCCATGTACGCCATGCTCTCCCGCCTGACCCTGGATGCGGTCAGCCTGGAGGATTTCACCCGCAGCTATACCGATGTGGCGAATGCCCTGGCTTTGACCAATGTGAAATATGAAGTACTCACCCAGTTGACCAACCCGGGGGATGCGCAGGCCAATTGCCGGGTGACCCTGCAATCCGCCCTGATGGGCGACTTCGTGCGCGAAATCTTGATGAAATTCAGCCTGGAAAATGGCGAATGGCGACTGCAATGGGATGAAACCATGATCATGCCGGAGCTGCGTGAAGGCAGCAGCCTGGCCGTCAATTACACCATCCCGGCGCGCGGCAACATATACGACCGCAACGGGAATACCCTGGTGGCCCAGGTGGATGCCTACGCCCTGGGCATTGTTCCCGGCCAGATTACCGAAGGCATGGAATCCCGCCTGTTGGAGGAAGTTTCGGATCTGACCGGTAAAACCCCTCAGCAGATCCGCGCGTTGTATGAAGATGCCGGGGCAGATTGGTATATCCCGGTCGGGGAAGCCAGCGCCCAGGCGGTCAACAGCAACCTGGATTTGCTCATTTCCCTGGGTGGGCTGGCGATGACCCCCTTCAGCGGCCGTTATTATTTTGATGGCGGTGTTGGCCCGCACGTGGTGGGATATGTGCAAGATATTCCGTTGGAAGAGTTGGGGGAGTACAAGCGCCTGGGTTACCGCGGCGATGAAAAGGTCGGAAAATCCGGCCTGGAGCAATGGGGCGAGCCTTACCTGGCAGGTCAGCGCGGCCTCACGCTCTACGTGCGGGATGTCAACGGCTACACAACCGACCGCTTGAGCGATATTGCCTCCAAACCTGCCCAGGAGCTTTACACCACCCTGGATTACAACCTGCAATTAACCGCCCAGCGCGCCATTCAGGATTTCACCGGGGCGGTGGTCATCCTGGAGCGGGATACCGGGCGGGTGCTGGCGATGGCTTCCTCCCCTGGCATGGACCCCAACCTGTTCGAGGTGGATAACATCAACAGCAGTTGGCTGCTGGGCGATCTGCTGGATCCCCAGACCCAGCCCTTGCTCAACCGGGCGGCGCAATCTGCCTACGCGTTGGGCTCCGTCTTCAAGCTCATTACCGCGGCTGCCGCCCTGGAGAGCGGTCGGTTTGAGCGCGATACAAGCTATACCTGCGGTCATACCTTCACCGAAGACGGATTTTTGCTCTACGACTGGACGTATGAGAAGGAAGTGGCGGCTTCTGGTGAATTGAACCTGCCGGAAGGGCTGATGCGCTCCTGTAACCCATACTTTTATCATATCGGGCTGGACCTGTATAAAAACGGGTTCCCGAACCTGGTTTCAGAGATGGCCCGCGGCTTTGGATTGGGTTCCAAGACCGGCATCGAGCAGTTGGATGAATCCGCGGGGGCCATGCCCGACCCGGCCAACCCGGGCGAGGCCGTGCAGTTGGCGATCGGCCAGGGCACCATGCTTTCCACCCCCTTGCAGGTGGCAGAGTTCATCGCCGCGCTGGGCAACGGCGGCACGCTCTACCGCCCGCAGGTGATTGAAAAAGTGGCCTCCCTGGATGGAGTGCCGAGCCTCTCCTTTGAACCGCAAGTCGTTGGCACACTGCCCATTTCGGAGACCACCCTCGAAATCCTGCGCGAAGGGATGCGCCTGGTGGTAGCCAACAAGCGCGGCACGGCCTACAACCGCTTTTTGGGGGTGGGGGTGCCAGTGTATGGCAAAACTGGCACAGCCCAAACCTCCAACGGAGATCCGCATGCCTGGTTTGCCGGTTACACCGATGCCGGGCGGGCCGATAAACCGGATATCGCCATGGTGGTATTCGCCGAAAACGCCGGGGAAGGCTCAGAAATAGCCGCCCCCATTTTCCGCCGCCTGGTGGATTACTACTTCAATGGCCGGTTGGGCCCGCTTTACCCGTGGGAATCTTCCTACTATGTGGTGAAGACACCCAAACCGGAAGTTACCGAAACCCCGCAGCCGTGATCCATGGATGAGCTGACGCAAGGCTGGGTGACTCGGTTTCAATCTGGCTTCTACACGATCTTGACGGATGCCGGATTGGTCACCTGCCATTTGCGCGGCCGGCTCAAGCGGCGCACCGTGCAGGGCGATATCATTGCCATCGGCAGCCGGGTAAAAATCAGCCTGCAGCCGGATGGAAAGGGGATGATCGAGGAAATCGAGCCGCATCATCATGCCCTGGTGCGCCTGGACCCCACCCCGCGCGGGGATTACCGGCAGATCCTGCTGGCCAATCCGGACCAGGTGTTGCTGGTCTTTGCCTGCACCCAGCCCGAACCCAACCTGCGCATGCTTGACCGCTTCCTGGTGATTTGCGAGAAGAACGAAATTCCGCCGGTCATTGTCTTCAACAAAACCGACCTGGTCGGGCTGGATGTGGCCCGGGAGCGCTTTGGCGTTTACGAACGCCTGGGGTACCACGTGCTCTTCACCTCCGTTAAGCAGAGCTTGGGGTTGGAACAGATGCGGGCGGTTTTGAAAGGGAAAATCAGCGGCCTGGCCGGGCCTTCCGGGGTAGGGAAATCCAGCCTGTTGAACGCTATTCAACCCCAATTGGGCCTGGCCGTGCGCGAAGTCAGCCAGTATAACGCCAAAGGCCGCCATACCACCGTGGTGCGGGAGATGTTTCCCCTGGAAGAAGGGGGCTTCGTTGCCGATCTGCCGGGCTTGCGCTCCCTGGTGTTATGGGATACCGAGCCTGAGGAGTTGGACGGCTACTTCCCCGAACTGCGAGAGCGGGTGGCAGATTGCCAGTTTAATGATTGTACCCACCAGAACGAACCCGGCTGCGCCATCCGTCAAGCGGTGGCAGCCGGAGAGGTGGACGCCGAGCGATATCAATCTTACCTGCGCTTGCGCTTTGGCCGCGAGGATTGATGGGCCTGGTTTACCTCACACCCGGGGTTTTATCACCCCTGGCGTGCAGGGTTGGAGGGACCGATGCCACCATTGTTTGCCTGGGAAAAAATTAACCTGATCCTGAATACCCCCCGCCAGCGTGCCAGCGGGGCAGTGGAAACTTTTCAAACGTTTTGGATGAAGCTGGATGGCGATGCCGGTTGGGGAGAGGCGGCCATTCCTGCCTATTACAAATCGGACACCAGTGCCATGACCGGTTACTGGGATCGCCTGCTGCGCACCAAACGCCGACCGCCGGAGGACCTGCAGGATGTGGAATCCTGGGTCGGCTCGGATGGGCCGGCGCCTGCCCGCGCCGCCATGGACCTGGCCTGTTGCGACCGAATTGCCCGCAAGGCGGGTCAGCCGCTTTATAAGATGCTTGGACCGCCTGCACCGCAAGCCAGACCCACCTCTTACACCCTGCCCAGCGATACCCCCGAGACGATGGCCGAAATGGCCCTGGACCTGGCCGCATTCCCGATCCTCAAGGTTAGGATCGGTACGGGGGATGACCTGGCCCGCTTGAATGCCATCCGCACCGCCCGCCCGGATGTCCGCCTGCGGGTGGATGCCAACGCCAGTTGGAACCGCCAGAAGGCATTGGAATGGCTGGGGAAATTGGAAGGGTTGGGGTTGGAATTGCTGGAGCAGCCGCTGGTGAAAGAGGATATTGGCGGACTGGGTTGGCTGCAAAAACAAACCGCGATCCCGATAGTGGCCGATGAATCCGTGCAATCCGAGGAGGAGATCAAACGCCTGGCGGCTTCCGGGGTGGCGGGGCTTAAATTGAAGCTGGGCAAATCGGGCGGCCTGATTCCCACGCTCAAGGTGCTGAAGTTGGCCCGCCAGGAAGGCCTGCGCATCCTGCTGGGCAGCTTTATGGAGACTTCCATCGGCGTGACAGCAGTGGCCCACCTGGGTGGCGCGGCGGAGTGGCTGGACCTGGATGCCCCGCTCTTGATCAGCAACAATCCCTTCAAGGGCGTGGAATATGACGAACATGCCACCCTTACCCTGCCCGCTCAGCCAGGGATTGGCATTCAACGCTAGAACTTCCCCGCTGCTGCGGGATTGGATTGAGACAGAGTGAGTAAAAAGAAGCGCCGCCCGCTGATAGATTTACAGGCTGAGAGCCGCACTGCGGACTCCCGGCTGCCACCCCGGAGCACTCCGATTCCGGTGGCTTTCTTTGGCGAACCGGGGCTGGATTTCGACTCCGCCGTCCTGGAGCAGATCCACAAGGCCGCCAGCCTGCCGGTGGCGGTGAAGGCGGCAGTGATGCCGGATGGTCACCCCGGCTATGCCCTGCCGATTGGCGGGGTGATTGCCCTTGAGGATGCCGTCAGTCCATCCTTCGTCGGCTATGATATCGCTTGCCGCATGACCCTCAGCCTGCTGGATTTAACCCCCTCCGAACTGCTGCAAAACCGGCAACAAATCGCCAGCGACATGCAGGGGGTCTCCAGCTTTGGGCTGGGTTCGGGTTTCCGGGGGCAGGAGCGGCGCCAGCACCCGGTGATGGAGGACCCCCTCTGGAAAGAGATTCCCTCCCTGCGAGCGCTGCATTCATTGGCCGGTGAGCAGCTTGGCTCTTCGGGCGGCGGCAATCACTTCTTCGATTGTGTCATCGGTGAGGTGTTGGCAGAAGCCGAATGGATGCCCCTGCCGGTGGGTTCCCGCTTTGTGGCGATCATGACCCATTCCGGCTCGCGCGGGGTGGGCAATAAACTGGCCCACATCTACCAGAAGCTGGCTGCCGCTGAGACCCGGAAGATCGCCAGCGGCATCCCCGGCGGATATGAATGGCTCTCCATGCGCTCCGGCGCCGGGCAGGAATATTGGCAGGTGATGCAGCTCATGGGCCGTTACGCACAGGCCAACCACCACCTGATCCACGATCATTTTATAGCGCGCAGCGGATTGCGTTCGATTGCCCGCTGGGAAAATCACCACAATTTCGCCTTCCTGGAGGGCGGGTTGGTGGTGCATCGCAAGGGTGCCACCCCGGCGGAGCAGGGGCGGGTGGGGATCATCCCCGGATCTTCGGGCACACCCAGTTACCTGGTGGAAGGGTTGGGCAACGCCGAGGGCTTGAATTCCTCCAGCCATGGCGCTGGCAGGCTGCGCTCGCGCACTGCCTCGCGCGCCCAGTTTGATGCGGCAGCCTTTGAGCGCCACATGCGCCAGCGAGATATTTTGGCGATTGGCGTGGCGCCGGATGAAACCTACGCTGCCTACAAGGATATCGAGCGCGTCATGCAATTGCAGGAAGGGGTGCTGGTGCGCAGCATCGCCCGTTTGCAGCCCGCCATTGTGGTCATGGGCGGCCCCTCCGATGATGGGGATTAAACGAATGGCCAACGGGCCGGTCAACCGACCAGCCCGTTCAATTTCATAGAATTTCTCTGCTCTTAGAATCTATTCATACCCCAGCACTTCTTTTCGTTTGGCTGACCACTTCAAGGCATCCGAGATGCATTCCTCGATGCTCATTTTGGCTTCCCAGCCCAGCAGACGGCGGGCCGTATCGGCGTTGGCAAATGCTCCAGCTACATCGCCGGGGCGGGGGGGCGCCAGGCGTTTGGGAAGCGGCTGGCCATAGACTTTCTCAAAGGCCGCCACCAGTTCAAAGACAGTCACGCCCCGTCCGGTGCCCAGGTTGATGGCCAGGTAGTTATCCGCCGGGTTGCCGGCGCGCTCAAACACCTGGTCAAACTCGGTCACGCCCAGCACATGGGCTTGCGCCAGGTCCCAGACGTGCAGGTAATCGCGTACCCCGCTGCCATCCCGGGTCGGCCAATCTGTGCCGGTGATCTCGAAAACGGGTTGTTTGCCAACCACGGTATCCACCATCTTCCCCACCACCAGCGATGGGAAGCGCACGTGCAGCCCGGAGCGCATCTTGGGATCGGCGCCAATCGGGTTGAAGTAGCGCAGGGCGATGCCGCGCATACCGTAGGCTTTGCAGAAATCCCGCAGCACCATTTCCATCATGTACTTGGTGCGCGCATACGGGCAATCCGGGCGCATGGGGGAGTTCTCGTTGACCATGAAGCCCGGCACCGTGTCATACAGCGAAGCCGAGGAACTGAACAGCACCCGCTTGCAGCCCAGCCGGTCGAGGTTGTGAAACAATTCGATGGATTTGCTGACGTTCTCGCGGTAGTATTCATAGGGTTTGGCGGT
>CALESS010000129.1 GCA_937907495.1 uncultured Anaerolineaceae bacterium | reverse complement strand
AATTTCAGAATAGACGCGGGCGCCCACGATATCATAAAAATCGTGATCCACTTCCATCAGCCGTTTCATGTACTCCAACATCGGCGGAACATCTTCCTTGCGGGCTTCCCGGATATAGAGGATGCGGCCATCTTTCAAGGTGAGCATCGCCTCGCCAAAGGGTTTGAGCTTGAGCGCAGGCCCTTGCAGCAGGGCTTCCACCTCGCGGGCATCAATTTCCAGGGTTTCCTGTGAAGCCTTGGTCGGTAATTCATACTTCATGGGTTAATTTCTCCTCGTTTCTTTAGGTTGATTCCAATCTGGGAAGATTGGTTGGTATCAGGCAAAGTTTTTCGCGGTGATGGCGTTCAATCGTTCCACATGGGTCGGATCATACACATCGCCAAACTTGGTTTTGGGCATGGACTCGCGCTTCTTCATCAGGGTTTCATATTCGGCATCATCCACAAAAGCCACGGCCCGGCCAATGCTGGCCTCGCCATCCACAAAGCGCCACGGGAAGAAGCCCACCTGCACCCGCCGGTTCAGCAGCAGGTCAATTTCGCCGCCAAAGCATTCGGCGTGGATGATCTCTGCCGGGAACATCTCGATGTGCATAAGTTGATACTTGTCATCGCAGAAGTAATCTTCCAGGCTCATCCCATACTTCTTATGGAACAATTTGTCGGCATCCTTCGCCTGGCGCGGCATCCAATTGCGAATGATGGTGTTCATCGGATGGTCGGCAGAACCGCAGTCCACCGCAATCCAGCGTAATTTCAGCTTCTTCGCCCATTCCGCAAATTCGCGGTCCGGGCCGGGATGCTTGACCATATAGCGGATTTCATCCGCGGTCGGCTGATCCCAACCGAAATGATGGTAGCCGGTATGGATCACGAGGATATCACCCTCTTTGACTTCCACCCGATCCTCCACCATTTTGCTGGTGTACACATCGTAATCGCCGCAAATGTCGCTCAAATCCACCACGGCAGCCTCGTGCACCAGGTAATCCATGGTCAGGGAGGCAATATCCTTGCCGGGTGTGTAGAAGTGGATCTCCCCATCCAGGTGCGTGCCCAGGTGGTTGGAGTGGGTCAGAACCTGTCCATTTGCACCGTTTGGCGCCAGGCGTTTGAAATACTTTACTTGCAATGGCTCATAGGTCGGCCATGGCGGTGTACCAATTCCCAAAGGGATGGTCAAATCAATCAGTTTCATTATTTCCTCCTGAAGGTTGGATGATTTTTGCAGATTTCGCAGTTAATTTTCAACTGCCCTATTCCCAAGTTCATGCTGGCAAATCACCGCAAGCGGGATTACCAGCTGATCCAGGGATAGGACCCGTGGGTACGGATCCTATCCCCATAACGTTTTTATTGTACCAATCCCGCATCCAGCATCGCCAGGTAAATCTTCTCCGCAGAGAAGGGCGGCGTGGTTACCCGCACCCCGATGGCATCGTAAATGGCGTTGGCAAGGGCGGCAATGGTCGGCACCATGGGATGTTCGCCAATACCGCGGGCACCAAACGGGCCATCATCCTGGGCGTGTTCCACGATGATCGAAACAATTTCATCCGGCACATCGGCTGTCGTTGCCAGGCGATAATCCACAAAGCTTGGGTTTCGCATAACGCCATCCACCAGCTTCATCTCCTCAAACATGGCGGATGAAACACCCTGCAACAGGCCGCCTTCCAACTGGGCAATCACCAGGTCCGGGTTGATGGCGTGACCCACATCAAAGGCGCTCACCGCCCGGATGATGTGTACATCGCCGGTCTCTGTATCCACTTCCACCTCAAATGCCTGGCAGCCGGTTGTATAATGCACCACGGCCCGCGGGCCCTGACCGGTCTCTTTATCCAGCCCGGTGACATAGGTGGGCATGAACTTGCCAGCCCCCACCACCGGCCCTCCCACCCAGCCGGCATCATTGGGCTTGGGAATGCCATAGATGACAATATTTTGCAGGGAGATGGAATCTTCGGTCTTATAGGAGACCACATACCCATCCTTGATATCCAGGTCTTCCACCGGTTGGCCCCAGGCTTCAGAGACCATGTCCAGAATTTTGCGTTTGGCATCCAGGGATGCATTGCGCACCGCGTTCCCCATGCTCCAGGTCAGGCGGCTGGCGACCGTTTGCCACTCATACGGGCTGTACTGGGTATCAATCGGCCCGGTAACTTTTACGCTTTCATACGGCACGCCCAGCGATTCGGCGGCAATTTGCGCCATCACGGTAAAGGTGCCCTGGCCAATTTCCTGACCACCTACTGAAACGTTCACCGAGCCATCCTCTGCCAGGCGCACAATCGAGCTGGAGCCGGCATTCGGCGGCATGGCAGGAGCTTTCCACATGATGGCCAAACCCTTGCCGCGCTTCTTGGTCGGTGAAGAAGGAGGATCTTTCACACCCCAGCGGATGGCTGCAGCAGCTTTTTCAATACATTCCACCACCCCCGTGTCGTGCATGGTCATCCCGGTTCCCAAGACATCTCCGCCACGCACAGCATTCAGCTTGAGGAATTCAACCCGGTCCATCCCAATCTTTTCAGCCAGCATATCCATCGCCTGATCAATCCCGGCGTGCAATTCCGACATGCCAAAGCCGCGGTATGCACCCCCCACCGGGTGATTGGTGTAGACGCAAATACTGTCCACATTCACATTCGGGATATCATACGGGCCTGTGCCAGAGTAGCCGGCAGCCCGGGTGATGTTGACTCCATACTCGGTGTAGGCGCCGCCATCCCAGTACATCCGATTGTCCATCGCCACCAGGCGACCGTTCTTATCACAGCCGACTTTGATCTTCATCACCATGCCCTGGCGGACAAAGTTGGTGAAGAATTCTTCCTCACGGGTCAGCAGGAACTTGATCGGACGGCCTTTGAACTTCAAAGCCAGCGCCACCGGGATGGATTCCATGGTCACCCCGGCTTTGCAGCCAAAACCACCGCCCACAAACGGGGCGATCACTCGCACCCGGCTCTCCGAAAGGTGAAAAGCTTTGGCAATCAGGTTACGTTGGGCAAAAGGAGATTGGGAAGAAGCCCACAGCGTCAACTGCCCATTCTCATCCATTTTCGCAATTGCGACATGCGGCTCAATAGGCACATGCTGCACATGCGGCACGCGGATGGTTGCTTCCACAATCTCCGCACACTCCGCCCAGGCAGCATCGGTGTCGCCCTTGCGAATTTTGAAGTGATTGGACATGTTGGTGCCAGCCACCGGGAAGATGAAATTCGCTACTTCATAAGATTCCAACTCCGGGTGTAATAGCGGGGCTTCCGGAGAAGCACCATACAATGGATCCAACACCGGAGGCAGCAGTTCATATTCCACCTCGATCAAATCCAGTGCCTTTTCCGCGATCTCCTCGGTGGTTGCGGCCACAGCAGCCACGGCTTCGCCAACAAAGCGAACCCGTTCGCGGGCCAAGGGGTATTTATCCTTCAGGTAGAGGCCAATCCGATCACTGTAATCTTCGCCGGTGACCACGATCTTCACGCCGGGAAGGGCGCGGGCCTTGCTGACATCCAACTTTTTGATGAGCGCGTGGGGGTGCGGGCTGCGTTTGACACGTGCATGCAGCAAGCCAGCACCGAATGGAATATCATCACAATAAATGGCCGCTCCGGTAACTTTTTCATAAACATCAATCCGCGGCACACTCTTTCCCACCGGGTTATTTGTTCTCGTTCCAACAGGTGACATGGGTGTCTCCTTACTCTTTCTAGCCAGATTAGCCTTCAGCGATGTGCGCCGCAGCCTGGTGGACTGCATTGATGATGCGCACGTAACCGGTGCAGCGGCACAGGTTGCCGACCAACGCCGCCCGAATTTGTTCATCGTTCGGGTTTGGATTTCGATCCAACAGTGCTTTGGCAGAGATCAGCATCCCGGGTGTGCAGAAGCCGCATTGCACCCCGCCCTGCTCGATGATGGATTCCTGCAGAATGCTCAATCGGCCTTCTTCTCCCAGCCCTTCCACCGTTACAATTTCCCGGCCTTCGCATTCAACTGCCAAGATCATGCAGGAGTTGGTGGGTTCCCCATCCAAAAGCACGGTGCAGGCGCCACATTCACCTGCGGTGCAGCCATTCTTGGTGCCGGTCAGGCCTACGACCTCGCGCAACATGGTCAACAGGGTCATGTTGGCGGGGACGTT
>CALESS010000128.1 GCA_937907495.1 uncultured Anaerolineaceae bacterium | reverse complement strand
AAGTCCATCGGGTGTTCTTTTCGCTCATCCACTTCGATGCGCGAGCCTGCCTGCATGTCATCAATCCGCCGGCCGCTCAACCGACCGTAGTCGGCGTCACGTTGCACCCGGAAGTAAACATCCCCATCCACCGGGTAGGCGTATCCTTTTTCGATCAGGCCTTCGATCATGCCGATGATGCCTTCGATTTCCTGGGTGGCGCGCGGGGTGATGGTCGGGCTCTGGATATTCAGATCTTCCAGGTTCTGGCGAAACTCGCGAATATATCCCTCCGCCAACACAAATGGATCCACGCCCAATTCCGCTGCCCGGCGGATGATTTTATCATCTACATCCGTGAAGTTCATGACGTGGATGACCTTGTAATCGCGATATTCCAGGTAGCGCCGGATGGTATCAAACACCAGGGCGGACATGGCATGCCCGACGTGAGCCTTATTGTAAACCGTGGGTCCGCAGACGTACATGCGAACCACGCCAGGTTCCAGGGTTTGAAAATCTTCCAGCTTGCGGGAGAGGGTATCGTAAATCCTGAGGGTCATTCGATCTCCTAATTGTCATCCGGACGGGCAAAGATCATCCGCCCGGCCGCGGTTTGTAATACTTTCGTGACGATGACCTGAATTTCCTGGTTCATGTATTCCCGGCCATTTTCAATGACCACCATCGTCCCGTCATCCATGTAGCCAACCCCCTGGCCTTGTTCCTTGCCATCCTGTAAGACCCGGATTTGCAGGTTTTCACCGGGCAGCAGCACCGATTTCACCGCGTTGGCCAGTTCGTTGACATTGAGAATGGTCACACCCTGTAATTCGGCGATGCGGTTCAAGTTGTAGTCATTCGTCAGGATGGGACAGCGCAACTGGCGGGCCAGGATGATGAGCTTGTCATCCACCTCTCGTACGCCATCCACATCAATATCGCTGATGCGGACGACCACGTTAGGCTCTTTTTGCAGCGTTGAAAGCACTTCCATTCCCCGCCGGCCGCGCTGACGGCGCATACTATCTGCCGAATCGGCGATGTACTGCAATTCATTCAGCACAAAGCGGGGGATGAGCAGGGAGCCGGGCAGGAAACCGGTTTTGGCAATATCGGCAATGCGTCCGTCAATCACCACCGAGGTATCCAGCAGGATGGCGCGTGACTCCGCCCATGGGCCGCTGGGGACATCGGTGGCGGCAGACGCGGCAACAGAACCGCCAGCCTGAGATTGGCTGCGGGGGGTGAGAGCCCCAATGACGGAGAAGAGATCCGCCTGGCGCATTACAAACAATGAGATGCCGAAGTAACTGAAAAAGACTACGCCAATGAAGGGCATAATCTGCCCGAACGGTCTCGGCAACAAGGAGAAGGGGAAGGCCAATAAAGCTGCGAGCAGCAGGCCCACCACCAACCCCAGGATCGAGGCGACCAATGATTGCGGGGTGATGCGGGTAAAAACCCTTTTAAGATAACGAACAGGTCGGGTGGTAATAAAGGGTGTGAGGATAATTCCGACCAGAATTCCGACCAGGCCAAACGTGATTGCATATTGTTCCACACTGAAGGGTGAACCAATGGCGGAGGCGTTAGCCGCCTGGCCCAGGGAGGTCCCTCCAAAGACGCCAACCAGCGCAAAAACGATCATTCCAACGAGGCGAACAATGAAATCCACACTCATGACAAAACCTCCATATAAGATTATTAACGTGCAGAGATAAGTGCACCAGCATTTTGATGATAGCATGACCCGGCAAGCAAGTCAATCCAAATTTGAGTTTATTTGCTTGACAAGGAGGGCCGGGGCGGGTAGAATATTGAACGCAAGCCGAGATAGCTCAGTTGGTAGAGCACACGACTGAAAATTGTGGTGTCGCCGGTCCGATCCCGGCTCTCGGCACTGTCAGCGCCCCTCAACCGGGGCGCTGTCTTTTTTCTCCTCCTGACGCGGTTGGCATTTACAGATGGCTGCCGGAATTTGGCAGAAAAATCGAGTAGAATCACCCTATGCGCTCTGTACTTTTGAAAACTTTGCTGCCGCTGGGGCTGATTCTCGGCGGGCTGACCGTAATTCTTTTTGGCCCGCGGCCCTTCACCCTGCTGATGGATGGAGAGGTGCACGTGCTTCCCGCACGCGGGTTGACAGTGGGGGATACCTTGCAGGCGGCGGGGATCGAGTTCACGCAGGCTGATCGTCTTACCCCTGCTGCGGATGCCCTGCTGCTCTTTCATCCCTCGGCCCGCCTCCAACATGCCCGGCCCGTCACCATCCTGAATCAACCGGCGGGGTTTTGGTCGCTCGAGGATATCCCCGCCAACTGGCTGCTCTTTGCCGGTCTCCGGCTCTTCCCCGGTGACCGGGTTTATTGGAACGGCGAAGCACTCGACCCGTCCCAACCCATCCTCCCGGCAGGCCAGGTGGACTTGCAGCTTCGGCGGGCGCGGGCAATTGAAATTCTCTCCGATGGGCGGGCACTCCAGTTCCATTCGGCAGCTTTCAGCCTGGGGCAGGCCTTACTGGAGAACAACATCCACCTCCGTCTTTCTGACCGCATGACCGGTCTCTTCAGCCAGCCGCTGGATCAATCCACCTCGCTGGCATTGCAGATGGCCCGCCCGGTGCGGGTGACCGTGGATGGGCAGACCCGCGGCGGACTTTCAGCCGGGGCAACCGTGGGTCAGGTGCTGGCTGACCTGGGCATTTCCTTGCAGGGGCTGGATATCAGCCAGCCCCCGGAAGAGCATCCCCTGCCGCCGGATGGTGCCATCCGCGTGGTGCGGGTGCGCGAGGAAATCATCCTTCAGGAAACCAGCCTTCCGTATGAAAGCAGTCTCCAACCTGATCCAGAGTTGGAGTTGGACCAGCGGAATGTCATTTCTGCCGGGGTAACCGGCCTGAAAGTGACTCGCCAGCGTGTGCGTTACGAGGACGGAATGGAAATCAGCCGGATGGCAGAAGCCGAATGGATCGCCCGGCAGCCCCAGGATGAAGTGTTGGGATACGGCACGAAAGTAGTCGTGCGAACCATCACCACCGCAGATGGCACCTTCGAATACTGGCGGGCGGTAAATGTATACGCCACCTCTTATTCACCCTGCCAGCTCGGAATCCCCAATTATTGCAATACCC
>CALESS010000127.1 GCA_937907495.1 uncultured Anaerolineaceae bacterium | reverse complement strand
CTCGTTGACGCCCACTCCCACCGTCAGTCCGCAGCCCACACCGCTGTGGGCAGTGATTGACGCCGGGGAAGGCGGGGGCGCCTGGATCCGCAAGGAACCCAACGGCGAGTTCCTGGTGACGGTGCTCAATGGCACGCTGGTGGAAGTTCTGCCGGAACTGGTAACCATTGGCAACATTAATTGGGTGCACGTGCGCATTTCCTATGGCGAAACAATGATCGAGGGCTGGATTGTGCGCGGCCTGTTACTGACCGCCACCCCCGCCCCTGGCTGGTAACAAAATCCTTCAGGAGAACTCATCATGACGATTCATTTTGGCACCGACGGCTGGCGCGCCGTCATCTCTGACACTTTCACATTTACCAATTTACGCCAGGTGGCGCAAGCCATTGCGGATGCGCTGGCTTCCGGCTCCTGGGGGAATGGAGCGGCCCTGGAATCCGCCCCGGACCCCCACAAAGTGGTGGTTGGTTTTGATACCCGTTTTCTTTCGGATCGGTATGCGGCGGAAGTGGCGCGGGTGATGGCGGCCAATGGCTTCACCGTCTACCTGGCGCAATCCGATGCACCCACGCCCGTCATTTCGTATGCGGTGCGCCATCTCAACGCCAGCGCCGGGGTGATGATCACCGCCTCTCACAATGCGCCGCGCTATAACGGGGTTAAACTGAAGTCTTTCCACGGCAACTCTGCCCTGCCGGAGCAATGCCGCCAGGTGGAAGTTTACCTGAATGATAACGAAAGCCAGGGGCGCGGCCCCAACCTGATGGATTATGACCAGGCCCGCCAACGTGGGCTGATCACCCGCTTCAACCCGCTGCCCGCTTATGCCGCCCACCTGCAGAACCTGATCCACTTCGATGTGATTGCCGAGAATCCCCAGCGCATTGTGGTGGATTCGATGTATGGCTCCGGGCGGGGCGTGATCAAGACCCTGCTGCATGGCACAGGCTGCGAAGTATACGAAATCCGCGGGGAGATGAACCCCGGTTTTGGCGGTGTGCACCCCGAACCGATTGCCCGTTACCTGGGGCCGCTGGCGGGGGCGATCAGCACCGGGGCTGGAAGTTTTGGCCTGGCTACCGATGGCGATGCCGACCGCATCGGTGCGATGGATGAGCGCGGCAACTTTGTGGATCCGCACAAGATTATGGCCCTGGCGCTGCGCTACCTGGTGGAAAAACGCGGCCTGGCGGGATCGGTGGTGCGAACCGTCTCCACCACCCGCATGATTGACCGGCTGGCAGAGCGCTACGGCCTCACCCTCCACGAGACTCCCGTCGGGTTCAACCATATCGCGGATTACATGTTGAATGAGAACGTACTGATCGGCGGCGAGGAAAGCGGCGGCATCTCTTTCCAGGGGCACATCCCCGAGGGCGACGGCCCGCTGATGGGCTTGCTGATCGTGGAGATGGTGGCTGCCTACGGCGTGAGCCTTTACGACCTGGTGCAGAACCTGCTGGAAGAGGTCGGCCCGGCCTTTTATGAACGCACCGACCTGCGCCTGCGCCATCCGGTGGCCAAGCAGCGGATGGTGGATATCCTCCTGCAGAGCGCCCCGGCAGAAATTGGCGGTGAGTCCGTGGCAAGCATCAGCCAGCGGGATGGGGTCAAGTACATCCTGGCGGATGACTCATGGCTGCTCATCCGGCCCTCCGGCACCGAGCCGGTGCTGCGGGTGTATGCCGAAGGCCGCAGTCCGCAGATGGTCAAAGCCCTGCTCGGCCACGGTGAGGCCGTGGCGGCCGGTATTACCTAGAAGAAGGAACCATCCATGAACGCCAACATCTGAACGTAGAAGGGAAGCAATGCCCTTTTTACCTATCCCGATCCGCCGCTGGGATGGGGTAAAGAGATAAACAAGGAGCAAAGCCAAAAGGCCCACTTGGCAAGAGATTTGGAGAAAGCAGTTCCATAGAATCAGGGAGGGGGATAATTTATAACAGGTGGGGTAAGGGTGGGGGAACCGATATCTTTCGGAGAGGTGGAAAACCTCAAGGCCAGCAAATTTAAATAGATCCTTCCGAGGCTTAGAGCGTTCAAAGAGAGAACGTTTTCTTTTTCTCCCACAATGGTTAATTCCCCGCTATCCTCAGCGGAGTAATAAATCTCAACCGCGAACGGTTTTTCATGTTCTACCGTCAACACGCCTTGCAGCGGGTTATTGGAAACAAAACCGGAATATTCAATGGGTGATTGTCGCGAAAACTGGTGCAGCAGAGTTAAGAGTGTTCACCGATTAATAATAGTTGGTTAATTCTCTATCTATATCAATCCCAGTTTGCGCGCTTGGGCAACCGCCTCGGTACGTGTTTGGACATTCAGCTTACCAAAAATGTGGTGAATATGACTTTTAACGGTTCCAATCGTGATCACCAATCGTTCTGCGATCGCTTGATTGGTTGCTCCAGTGGCTATCATCTTTAATACTTCAACCTCACGCTGGCTAAGGGACTCTACTAATTCCAGCTCTGGTATGTCTTCATATACATCTCTCTGGGAAGGGGCGCTTGAAGTCACACCGGTTCCCCACCGTCTAGATTGCCGGATTGCAGCCAATATCAACCTAAAATAATCCGAGCAATCACCTTGCTGCACTGCGAAATGAATGAGGTCATCCAGAATTGGGCTTTGATCAAAA
>CALESS010000126.1 GCA_937907495.1 uncultured Anaerolineaceae bacterium | reverse complement strand
TTTGCTCGGGCAAATTCCTTTCACAGCCGAGCTGTACTGGTTGTTCCGGCAGGGTGGGGAACCGCAATCTCGCTATTCTCTGCGCCACCTGCAGGAGAACTTGCCCGAAATCATGACCCAGGTCAGCGCCCTGGATGGCCGCCCGCCGAGCGGCAAGAAAATTTTCATCTTCGCCGCCCTGCATTATTGGATTGAACAGGCTGCCCTGCTGGGGCTGGCCCTGGCAACCCAAAGCCACCGGGTGACGCTGGGTTACCTGCCCTACGGTGACTGGCAGACGCAGGTCAATAAATTTGATATGCGCCGGCTGAACCTCTATACCAACCGCACCCTTAACCCGGCAGCCCCCTACCTGGATGCTGTTTCATTCTCATCACTGCGCCCCACGTACCTGCCCCTGCCAGAGCCGATGCGCGAGGCCATCCGCCAGACCAGCCTCTACGACTGCCAGTACACCACCCAGGTGGAAGAAGTGGATGTGGAAAGTCCGCTTTACCGCCTGAGGATGGAACGCAACGAGCATGCGGCCCGCGTGGCCATGGCCTACTTCAAGAGCAACCGCCCGGATGTGGTGATCGTGCCGAATGGAATGATCCTGGAAATGGGTATGATCTACCGCGTGGCGCGCTGCCTGGGCATTCCCACCGTTTCCTACGAATTTGGCAACCAGCGCAGCCGCATCTTCCTGGCGCAGAACGATGAGATTCTGCACCAGGATACCGACCGCATGTGGACCGCCCGCCAGGGTACACCGCTGACGGATGAACAGGTGGAGCGGATGCGCTCCCTGTTCACGGCCCGCCAGCAGGCGGCCTCCTGGGAGAATTTCACCCGCCCCTGGCAAGGTATCCCGGCGCAGGGAGGAGACCAGGCGCGCGCCGCCTTGAACCTGGATGAGCGCCCTGTCTGCTTGTTGGCGACCAATGTCATCGGTGACAGCCTGACTCTGGGACGCAATCTCTTCAGCCGCTCAATGACGGAGTGGGTGGAGCGCACGTTGCAATACTTTGCCGGCCGCCCGGATGTGCAGTTGGTGGTTCGGGTGCATCCCGGTGAGCAGTTAAGCAGCCGCCAGACTATTGCCGAAGTGGTCAAACAGGTCTTCCCCCGCCTGCCGGAAAATATCCGCCTGGTGGGAGCCACCGACAGCCTGAACACTTACGACCTGTTTGAAGTGGCCGACCTGGGTGTTGTGTACACCAGCACCGTCGGCCTGGAGATGGCGATGAACGGCCTGCCGGTGGTGGTCGCTGGAAATGCCCACTACCGCAACCGCGGGTTCACTTCTGACCCGGAAACCTGGGTCAGTTATTTCAAGATGTTGGGCGCCATGCTCGATCGCAGCCGGGACCATCATTTGACCCGCGAACAACTCGACCTGGCCTGGCAATATGCCTACGCCTTTTACTTTGAATTCCCCCGACCTTTCCCGTGGCACCTGGTGCGCCTTTGGGATGATTATCGCAATCATCCGCTGCCCAGTGTATTCAGCCCGGAAGGTCTGGAGCAATATGGGGCGACCTTCCGCTACCTGGCCGGTGAGCCAGTGGTGTGGGAAAGCGCCTGATCTCTTTCTCTTGAGGCTTGCATAATGAGTGGAAATTGGATTGATGGAAAAGTGATTTTGGTCACCGGCGGCACCGGCTCCTTTGGACGCAAGTTCACCGAGATTGTGCTGCAGCGCTACCAGCCGCGCAAGTTAATCATCTTCAGCCGGGATGAGTTAAAGCAATACGAGATGCGCAAGCAGTTCCCGGAGGAGCGCTTTGGAGCGATGCGCTATTTCATCGGCGATGTGCGCGACCGCGAACGGTTGGACCGTGCCTTTGATGGAGTGGATGTGGTGGTCCATGCAGCGGCCCTCAAGCAAGTGCCAACCGCGGAATATAATCCGTTGGAGGCGATCAAAACCAATGTACTGGGTGCGGCGAACATTATTGATATGGCCATTGACCGCCATGTCGGCCGGGTGGTTGGCCTGAGCACAGATAAGGCCGTCAATCCCATCAACCTGTATGGGGCCACAAAACTGGCCGCCGAAAAACTCTTCGTGGCGGGAAATTCTTATGTCGGCGGCGGCAATACCCGCTTTGCGGTGGTGCGTTATGGCAACGTGATGGGCAGCCGAGGCAGCGTGGTTCCCCTCTTCCTGGATTTGAAGAAAACGGGCCGCCTGCCGGTAACCGACCCCCGCATGACGCGCTTCTGGATCACCCTGGAGCAAGGGGTGGAATTGGTGCTCAACAGCCTGGACTGGATGCAAGGCGGCGAAATCTTCGTCCCCAAAATTCCCTCGATGCGTGTGGCTGACCTGGCCACCGCCATTGCCCCGGAGTGTGAAATTGATGTCATCGGCATCCGCCCCGGTGAAAAGCTGCACGAGGTATTGGTGACGGAAGATGAAGCCCGCAATACCGTAGAAAACCACACCCACTACACCATCCTGCCGGAATATGCCGCGCTCAACCCGGCCAGCTATCGCCTGGCGGCAGAGGGCAAACGCTGTGCGGAAGATTTCCGCTACAGCAGTGATAACAATCCCCAATGGCTGAGCATTGAAGAAATGCGAGCCATGCTCGGCCTTTAAGGCGGACCGGTGAGTTCCGTGCCGGACGGCAAATTCTTAGTGGTCGGTTGCGGCTCCATCGGCCGGCGACACCTGGGTAACCTGCAGAACCTGGGGGTGCAAAACCTCATCGCCTTTGATGTGGCTGAAGAGCGCCGTCTGGAGGTGGTGGAGAAATTCCATGTGCCGGTTTTTGCGGATTATGACGATGCCCTGGCGCAGGGTGTGCACGCCGCCCTGATCTGCTCTCCCACCCGCTTGCACCTCGAGCAATCCCTGCGGGCCGTGGAAGCGGGTTGTCACCTGTTTATCGAAAAACCCATCGCCACCAGCCTGCAAGGCTTGGATGAATTGTTGGCGAAGATCAAGAGCAAGCAGATTAAAACCCTGGTCGGCTGCAATTTTCGCTTTCACCCCGGCTTGCAAAAAGTGAAAGCCCTGCTGGAAGCCGGAACGGTGGGCAGCATTGTCTCCGCCCGGGCTCAGTTCGGTCAGTATTTGCCCAACTGGCACCCCTGGGAAGATTACCGCCAGGGCTACTCCGCCCGGCGTAACCTGGGCGGCGGGGTACTACTGGACCGCATTCACGAGCTGGATTATATCCGCTGGCTGCTGGGGGATGTGAGCAGCGTAGCCGCCCTGATTGGCAAACTCAGCCACCTGGAAATTGACACTGAAGATACCGTAGATTTGCTGCTGCGTTTTGCGGGCGGCTTTTTTGGCACGGTACATGTGGATTACGTGCGGCGTACCTATGATTGCAGCTTTGAGGTGGTAGGGGATGAAGGCACCATCCAGTGGAGCTTTCAGGATCAGCGGGTGCGCTGGTTCAGTGCAGCCGGTAACTGCTGGCAGAGCCTGGAATGGCCCAAATACGAAGTCAATGCCATGTATCTTGAACAATTTAAACATTTTTTCCGCCTGCTGGAAGGTGTTGAACCATCCATGGCAGATGCCCGTGAAGGCGCCAGGGTGCTGGAAATTGCCCTGGCTGCCCGCCGCGCCGCCGATGAACAAAAGGTGATCGAGATATGAGCGAAGACAAACCCCGCGTCGTAGCCATCATTCAAGCCCGCATGGGTTCCTCGCGCCGTCCGGGAAAAACCCTGGCCGATATCAGCGGTAAACCCCTGATCTGGCATGTGGTGGAGCGCACCCGCGCCAGCCAGACAGTGGATGCCGTGGTGCTGGCTACCACCAGTGAGGAGAACGACCAGCAGTTGCTGCGAATTGCTGAGGAATACGGCATCCTGGGCTACGCTGGCAGCCTGAACGATGTGCTGGATCGTTTCTACCAGGCCGCCTGCCTCTCGCACGCCGACATCATCGTGCGGGTGACGGCGGATGATCCCTTCAAAGATCCACAGGTGATTGACCGGGTGGTGACTTGCCTGCTGGAGAATCCCGAACTGGATTACGCCAGCAACACCATCGAACCCACCTACCCGGAAGGCCTGGATATTGAGGTGTTTACTTTCAAAGCCCTGGAACGAGCCTGGAACGAGGCCCGGCTGACCTCTGAACGCGAACATGTCACCCCTTATATCTGGAAAAACCCGGAGAAATTTAATATTCTGAACCTCCGCCACAGCCATGATTTATCCTCTCTGCGCTGGACGTTAGATTACGAGGAGGATCTCCAATTCACCCGGGAAATTTATGCCCGCCTGTATCATGGACAAATCTTCCTGATGGACGAAATCTTGGGCTTGCTGGCCCGCGAGCCGCACCTGCTGGAGATCAACCAGGGCAAGGTGCGCAATGCCGGTTATTTACTCTCCCTGCAACAAGATGCCGGGGAGCAGCAGAAGCCCGAGTGAAGCACCTGCGTAATTAAAGTATTGGTCCCCGCTCTGGGCCTGCCCGGTCGGAGCGATCTCACAAATAACCACGAGGCATCCATGAAACGTCAGTTGCAGCGAATCACCGAGTTGGAAAAACAATACGTCCTGGAAGTGCTGGATACCCAATTCCGCACGTCCAAGGGCAGCATGATGACCAAACGTCTGGAGGCGATTTTTGCCGAGAAGTTTGACTCAAAATATGCCATTTCATTCGTCAATGGCACAGCCACCATGCATGCAGCCCTGGCAGCCCGCGGAATTGGCCCGGGGGATGAAGTGATCGTCCCACCCCTCACCATGTCCAGCACCTCCTTCGCTGTTTGCCATGCCGGGGCCTTGCCCGTCTTTGCGGATCTGGATCCGCGTACCTGGACCATCTCCGCCGCAGAAATTGAGAAGGTCATCACCCCGCGCACCAAGGGCATCATCCCGGTCTCCATTTATGGGATGTCGCCGGATATGGATGGCATTATGGAAGTGGCTGCCCGCCACAACCTGTTCGTGTTGGAAGATGACGCCCAATGTTTCCTGGGCTATTACAAGGGGCGGGTCATCGGCAGCATTGGTCACGCCTCCTCGTTCTCCTTCCAGTCCAGTAAACATATGACGGCTGGAGAAGGGGGCATGATTACCACCAACGATGAAGAACTGGCCGATGGCATCCGGCGGTTCAACTCACTGGGCTATGCGGCGGTAAAAGCGGGCGCCGGTAAGGGGAAAATCACCAAGGATACCATTCAGGACCCCACCTACGAGCGCCACGCTTCGGTGGGTTTCAACTATCGCATGGCAGAATTATGCTCGGCGGTTTCGCTGGCCCAGACGGAGCGGCTGGAAGAGCTGGTGGAATTCCGCAAGGTGGTGGCCCGCCTGTTCCTGGATGCCGCTGCCGGCTGCAGCTGGCTGACCCCGCAATATGTGCCGGATTATGTGGTGCATTCCTACTGGACGACAGTCTTCAAACTGGAAGAATCGGTACCCTTCTCCTGGTATGATTTTCGCGCCAAATTCCGCGAGCTGGGTGGGGATGGAGTCTATGCCTGCTGGCAGCTCACCCACCTCGAGCCGGTTTTTCGCGGCAAGCAAATTTCCGAATATCAGTGGCAGAGCTTTGAAAAAGGACTCATGCCGGTGGCAGAATCGCTGCAACCTCGCCTGTTTCAGTTCAAGACCAACTACTGGGATCTGGATGTAGCTGAGAAGCAGGCCGACCTGCTGGCACAAACCATCCGCCATTTTGGCGGGTAGTGGAGAGTTTTTCAACCGATTGATGAGATGAACGGGGTGGGTGAATACCCAACCCCGTTCATCCGGAGGTGTCTTGAAGCCGGTTGTCCAGGTACGTCTGCTAAGCGGGGTCACGGCTTTATTAACCTTTCTGGCCGTCCTTCAACTGAGAAAGGTATTAATTGCTGCCGAAGTGATGGGGGTTCGAGCCTGGCAAATCGGCGTCACCCTGGCAGAAATTCTCATGACTGGGAGTGTTCTCGTACTCTGTACGATCGCGGTCAGTGGGATGGCCTATCCCCTTTTCAAGAAAATCCAACAACTTGGCCAATGGTTCTCCGATCGGAAAAAATTTATCCCAACTTTTCTACACCTTGAACTCGTTTTCCTTGTTTTTATTACGATGGGGAAATATTATCGGTATCAGACAGGCTATTTTGTACAGGGGTTAATGATTTGGTGCGCCGCATTGTTCGCAAGTTTCTTGTTGAAGGCTGCCTGGCCCAAACGAAGCGTGTTATTCTGGCTGGCTGCCGCTTTGGTAAGCATCGGGTTTATATTACAAGTCGCAGTGGTTTTTAGTCAGGTGACGGATTATCCGTTCAGCCAAACCTGGTCTGAGGGGATGCAGATCACGAATGGTGCCCAGGTTTTTTCCAAGAAAATATGGGGCAAGGATGTTGGTTTTCCGGTCATCAACCAAACCCATGCGATCCTTCAGTCGTTCTCCTTTCTCTTGCCCGGCAATCAACTGCTGTGGGTGCATCGCTTGTGGAACAGTTTGCTCTGGGTGGGCTTGCCATTAGGGATGACATGGACACTGGCAAGGCGTTTAGGGATCCATCCCCCCCTGGAAATTGTAATATTCTCGCTGTTTGGCTATCTCTATCTGACCCAGGCCCCCTTGTTTTTTAATCTCGCCTTGATTCCGCTGATAATTCTCCGCTGGTTTAATCCTGATCGGTTCGGGCGTTCCCTGGCAATCGTTATCATTGCCTCCATCCTCGGCGGTGCATCCCGCCTCAATTGGTATCCATTTGCCGGGTTGTTGGCGGCTTTCCTGTTTTTTTTAGAAAAGCCCTTTGATGGAAAGCCGGTTCGATATTTCGGGCGACCGATGGTTTGGTCTCTCGCCGGAATAGCAGTTGCCTTCCTTACCAATCATTTACTCAGATTATTTATTGGCGAAGCTCTGAATACAAATACTTCTTACTTGTCCTCAGCACTATTGTGGTACCGTTTACTCCCTTCCTCCACAAACTCCATTGGTATCTTGCTGGGGGTGGTGATAACGAGCTGCGGATTGGTGGGATGGCTGATCTGGAAAATTTCCAAGCAGAGAGGTCTACACGGATGGCGGGCAGCGGGTATTCTGTTCATATTGTTCATCTTTCTTTTGGGCGGATTGGTTGTTTCAGTAAAAATTGGGGGCGGAAATAACTTGCATAATTTGGATGGATTTATGGTTCTGCTGCTGATATTGGCAGCTTATTCTTTTTATAATCGAATCCCTTTGGATAAGGAGCAGGGCCCGCTTACAAAAGCTCCGCTTGGATTGATGGCATTGATTGTTTGTCTGCCTTTGGTGTATCAAATTCCCTTCGTACCCTATCGGCCGGTAGCAACCCCCGCCTCCATCCTCAGCATGGAAGAAGACTTGGGCAGCCTTATTGAGCAAAGCCAAAGCGGGGGAAAGCCGGTTTTGTTTGTCTCCAACCAGCAAATGTTAGCCATCAACCGCTTTCCGGGAATTTTACCTGTCCCAAAATATGAAGTAGTGAATATAATGGAAATGGCAATGACGGAAAATCAGGATTACTTCACTGAATTTCATCAGAGGTTGGCTAATCATGAATGGGGATTGATCATCGTGGATTCGGTAACTGCGGAAATTGTGAAAAGAGATAAATCTTTTGGGGAAGAGCAAAATGCCTGGGCGAATTGGGTCTCTATGCCGCTTCTCCGCTACTACCAGGTTGTGGTAGATGACCGCTTCATCGGAATCGTCTTGCTTACGCCACAGGAATAATCTTGATAAGGATTGTCGAGGTTTGCGTCATGTTTACCACCAGGAATAGATTTGGGCATTTCAATCTCAAGGATAGAGATAATTGATACCGATTCCGAGGGCTTCCAACATTTTTTCATGTAAAGGATCGAAATTTTGAAACGGATTTCAGCCTTCCGCTGGTTAACGGGTGTTACCGTTGCGCTAACCCTTTTGGCGGCCTGGGAGTTCCCAGCGGTACTGGATACGGCCGGAATCCTTGCCTACCCGGTCTGGAAAACCCGATTGGTCTTTCTCCAAACAGGTCTGTATGCGATTGCATTCATCTTGTTGGGATTGGCCGTTTCACCGCTCGCTCCATGGCTGTCGGAGCGCATCCAAAAGCTGGCGGATTGGATTCGACCGGGCCGGGGATTGGTTTTCCCGGTCATCGGGTTAATCCTAATCCTGCTCGTTTATCTTTCTATGGGACCGTACTACACCTATCAAGCCGGGAAGGCTGTGCAGGGTTGGCTGGTCTGGCTGACCGGGCTGGCCATTGGTTTGCTCCTGACGGCGGGTTGGCCAAAAAGAGGCCTTTCCTTCTGGTTGGCAGCGGGGTTGCTGGGGGCAGGGTTTGGATTATTTGCGGGCAGCCTCTTGAGCCAGGTGACGAATTACCCATTCAGCCAAACCTGGTCAGAGGGGATGTTGATGGTCAACGCCGCCCAATTTGCCGGGCCGAAAATTTGGGGCCAGCCGGTAGATTGGCCGGTCATGAATCGCACGCATGCTTTATTGCAATCCCTTTCCTTCTTCCTGCCGGGCAACCAACCACTTTGGCTGCACCGCTTCTGGAATTCGACCCTCTGGCTCATGATGCCCATTCTGCTAATGATGACCCTCTCGCGGCGGTTACCCAACTTCTCACGCGGCGAGAAAGTTTTGTTTATCCTATGGGGTTGTTTGTTTCTAAATCAAGGTCCGATCTATTTCAACCTGATCCTGGTTCCCCTCATTGTTTTATGGGGATTTCGACCTCGAAAGTTCTGGCGTTCCATGGCGGTGGTGCTGGCGGCTTCCGTTTGGGCGGGGTTGTCGCGGATAAACTGGTACCCCATGCCCGCTGCGGTTGCCTTATTGCTGTACATATTTGAAACACCTTACCCCGGGAGATTTTGGCGGTATATCTGGCGGCCATTGGCCTGGGGAGTTTCTGGAATCGGGGTGGCGTTTGCCACAAATCAAATCTACTTGCTGTTGGCAGAGAGCACCCTGAACCACACCTTTACCTCTCTAAAATCTCCGTTACTCTGGTATCGCTTGTTCCCTTCGGCCACCTTTCCGCTGGGGATATTGCCCGCATTGCTCTTGGTTTGCAGCGGTTTGTTGCTGCTTATTAGCTGGAAGATTTTCTTGCGAGGAGAGCTACATCCCTGGCGTAAAACAATTATCGCCCTGGTTCTGGGGGTATTCTTAATCGGCGGATTGGTGGTATCGGTGAAAATAGGCGGGGGAAACAACTTGCATAACCTGGATAGTTTTTTGGTATTGCTCCTGATCAC
>CALESS010000125.1 GCA_937907495.1 uncultured Anaerolineaceae bacterium | reverse complement strand
AATGGGAAGAAGGGCAAAGTACTTCGGTGAAACTTGGCCTTTCGCAGGTTCCCCCGCGCAATGGAGCGGTCATCTTCCAGGTGGTGGATCAACCTGGGTTAAGTGTGGATCTTCTCTGGGGATTGGTGGAACTGCACCGCCAGACGCGGGCACCCATCATCCAACCGTATGCCATGGGGACGCGCTCCAACCCGGTTCTGTTTGACCGGGCAGTATTTCCCAATCTGATGACCATCAGCGGAGATCAGGGTGGGCGGGCAATTTTCCACCAGTTCAGCGTGATGAGCCTGCCCTGGCACGATACCGGCATCCTGATAGACCTGGATACTCCCGATGACCTGGAAAAGCTGGATTACCTTGATTAAGGATTTGTATGATTTCTTTGGATGATATTTCAGCCATTATTCTGGCAGCAGGGAAATCCAGCCGGATGGGAACCCCCAAAATGCTGCTACCCTGGGGGGATCGGAGTGTGCTGGGCCAGGTAATTTTCACCTTGCAGAGCGCCGGTATCCAGGATATACGGGTTGTGATGGGCAGTCATCCCACCCTGGTGGAGGAAGAAGCCCGCCGCTGGGGAGCGCAAACGATTTTAAACCCAGACTATGAGCGGGGCGAGATGTTATCCTCCATCCAGGCTGGAATCCGGGGGATTATGGGCACCGCCAAAGCCTGCCTGCTGGCCCTGGGTGACAACCCTCAGATGGAAGCTGCGGTTGTACGCGGTCTGCTGGACCTGGCGGTGAATTTGCCAGCGGAGGGAGCGCCGGGCATCTTGATGCCAAGTTTTCGGATGCGGCGGGGGCATCCGTGGTACATTCAACAAACATACTGGCCAGAGATTTTGGCACTTCATCCGCCGGATACCATGCGTGATTTTTTCAATAAGGTGAACGATCAAATCAGTTACCTCATCTGCGAATGCCCTTCCATCCTCAAGGATTTGGACACGCCGCAGGATTATCAGCAGGGACTGGCAGAGGTTGAGGGCAAAGATAATGAATGATGTGAAATTATGGAAAATTGAAGAACCCGCCAAATTAATCGAGATGAATTTGACGGCTGACTCCTTGGATGACCTAAGCGAACAGATACCAGGTGGAGTTTATTCCACCTTTCGCACCTATCGAAAAATGAAGGCACTGCATCTCCAGCATCACTTTTTACGGTTGGAGAGCAGCGCAACCATCCTGGGGGAAAAGCTCAACCTGGATGAAAAAAATCTGCGCCAGGCCATGCGGAGGGTGCTCACTCCTCTGCCGGACCAGGATTACCGCCTGCGGTTGAGTATTTCCCTGGGAGGCGAAAAGCCTGAAATTTACCTGAGCCTCGAGGTTTTGCATACCCTTCCGCCTGAAGTTTATCTGGCAGGTACGAAGGTAATCACCCTGACCGGGATCGAGCGGAAATCCCCGAAAGCAAAAGCTACCGCTTTTATCCATGCCGCAGACCCCATTCGCAAACGATTGCCAGCCGGTGTCAACGAGGCGGTGATGATTGATCGCCAGGGGGTATTGTTGGAAGGCCTATCCAGTAATTTTTTCGCCATTCGGGAAGGTAAGGTTCGAACAGCGGGAGAAGGTGTGCTGGAGGGCATCACCCGGGCGATGGTTCTTGAGGGTGTAAGCGGGTTAGGCATTCCGATTGAAATGCGTGGAGTCACGAAAAATGACCTGCCGGATTTGGAGGAATGCTTCATCACCAGTGCCAGCCGGGGAGTATTGCCCGTGGTGCAGGTGGACGATCTGCAAATTGGCAAAGGAAAACCCGGGCCGTTGACCCGGGCAATTACAGACCAATTCCAAAAATTACTTGAGACTAACCTGGAGGATATCTAGACGGCCTCCTCCGAACCAGGTGAATCTTCATCTTCTTCATCTTCTTCTGAAGCAATCTGCCGATTTTCTTCGGCCAGGTTTTCCAGTTCCAGCGGGATTTCCATCTCCTCACCGCTTGGCAGTTCCAGCTCGCCGGCTTCCATCTTCCGCAGGAATTCCGTGGCCTCCGCCACCTTTTCGCTCGGCACCCAGATTTCGGTAGCCCCCAGCGGGCCGACCGTCAGGCCATACACAACCCCGGCCGCTTCCTCGAAGATCAAAGCTGGAATCCCCAGTGACTCGAGGAAGAGCTTAATCATCATGGCATCGGTAGCGCCACTGGCAAGGTAGACCTGCTCGTAATTTTCTGGCATCGGATTGCTCCTTTCGGTGTTGCTTGCTCACTCTGAGCGTAGCACATTTTCGGAAGGGGAACGGCCTGCAATCTTCTTTTTCAGGCGCTCCAGACGGGCTTGCAGCGGTGCGGTTAGCAATTCG
>CALESS010000124.1 GCA_937907495.1 uncultured Anaerolineaceae bacterium | reverse complement strand
ACCATTTACATTGATTTATCCCATTATCTCATGTACAATCTAATCTCAGAGCATTTCATCATTCAAGGGACAGGATATGCCGCTTACCCCCGATTCGATTCTCAATGGGCGCTACCGGATCATATCCATCCTCGGCCAGGGCGGAATGGGGGCAGTCTATCGCGCTGAGGATGTCCATTTGCGCACACCCATCGCAGTAAAAGAGAACCTGTTCCTCACTTCCGAATATTCCCGCCAGTTTGAACGCGAAGCAACCATCATGGCACGCCTGCGCCATCCTCACTTGCCCCGTGTGCGGGATTTTTTTGACTCTCCCGGTCAGGGGCAATACCTGGTAATGGATTTCATCGAAGGGGAAGATCTCCGCCAGCGGATTGAGCGCCTGGGTGTCATCCCAGAGATGGACACCATCCTCATCGGCGTCGCCATCTGCGAAGCCATCCAATACCTCCATACCCGCATCCCCCCCATCATTCACCGGGATATTAAACCCGGTAACATTAAAATCACCCCCGAAGGGGAAGTGTACCTGGTGGACTTCGGCCTGGCCAAAATGGTATTTGGCAACCAGGCCACCACCACCGGGGCCCGGGCCATGACCCCCGGCTATTCCCCGCCGGAGCAATATGGCACCGCCCGCACCGATGCCCGCTCTGATATATACTCACTCGGCGCCACCCTGTACGCTGCGATAACCGGAAAAATCCCGGAGGATGGACTGACCCGCGCCACAGAGAAAGCCAGCCTCACCCCCATCCGCCGCCACATCCCGCGCGTCAACCCGGAATTGGCTGAAATTATCGAACGGGCACTGGAAATTGACCCCGAAGACCGCTATCAATCCGGTGAAGAAATGCGCCATGATTTGTTGGAAGCCGGTGAAATGTCCAATTTGATGGTCTCGCCCCCCACCATATCCGCTCCGCCGGATTTTGCACTGCCCCCGCTGGAAGACCTTTTGGATGGCGGTTCTTCCAGTCCTTTTGGCAAACCTTCGGCGACCAGCCGCAACACCCGCCGCCGTTGGAATCGCTTTTGGAAACGGAACGGCGTGGCTGTTCTCTCCACTGCCGGGGTCTTTCTAGCCATCATCCTGTTATTATTTGTAATCCAACCCGGGGCAAAAGCTCCCATTGTTGCCAGCGAATCTTCTCCTACCGCCTCCGCCACGCTGGAGAAGTTTACCTCCATTCCCCAGGTCACCGAGACCCAGGAAATAGCCCCCACACCCGATCAGCAGCCTTCTCCGGTTATACCCTCGCCAACTGCCACCTCGCTGGTTGCTGGCCCCGGGACAGCCAGCCAACCGCAAATCATGTTCTCCTCCAATCGCACCGGCATCCCTCAACTCTGGTTGATGAATAGTGATGGCTCTAACCAGGTGCAGCAAACGAACATGCCGGATGGCGCCTGTAAACCCAACTGGGCCCCGGATGGCATGCGGGTCGCTTTCATTTCTCCCTGCATGGAAGATCGAGATATCTATGTGGGATCCCGAATTTATATTCTTAATTTAAGCGATCAAACGATCAGCCCCCTGCCGGTAGATCCCAGCCCGGAAGGTGATTTTGACCCTGCCTGGTCACCGGATGGTAAGAAAATCGCTTTTGCCTCCGGCAGAAGCGGCGTGACCCAAATTTATTCCTACAACCTGGAAACCGGAACCCTGGCGAGGCTCACCAACACCCGCACCACGGAGATTCAGCCCTCCTGGTCTTCCAATGGCTCGCAAATCGCTTATGTTCACTGGATCGTATATTCTCAGATCTGGGTGATGTCCAATACGGGTGCCAAACCCATTCAGTTCTCTATGAGTGGTGAAATTAATAACTTCTGGCCCATTTGGTCACCCAACAATGATCGCATCTATTTCGGCCAAAAACAGTCCAGTGCCCCCCTGACCTACATTACAACCATGCGCTATGAAGATCGGGGAACCTTCAAATCCATTAAGATCCCCTCCCGCTCTCCCGCCAGCGGTGCGCAGCCCATTGCTGAAATCTCACTTTCCAGTAACGGAGAATGGTTTACCTTCAAATCCTGGCCGGATGGTGTCAACCATGATATCTACACCATGGATGCAAATGGCGCCAATTGGTCCCGGCTGACCACCGATCCCGGTTACGATTTCGCTCCTGCCTGGCGCCCCATGCCGGCGAATTAATCCGGCTGGCCCACCGTGCGGCGCGTTTTACGTAATCCCCGTTTTCGCATCCCATCCAGGACCGCAGGCAGGGTTTGCGTGTACAAGCGGTATAACAGAGGGCGAGCCGGGTAATCCCAGGCCCCCAAAGTGCGGATCACCTCACCACCCAACCCCTGTTTGAAACGATACACGCCCCACATTCCATCCTGGTCGTTAAATTGTTCGGGCGCACCCCACAGATCGTAAATCGCCGCCCCATGTTCTTTGGCTATGCGCATTGCTTGCCATTGCAGAAGATGGTTCGGCATCTTCTCACGGTGTTTTTCAAGCGACATACCGTGCATATACCAGGCTTTCTTTCCAAACCAGAAGAGTACCATTCCTGCGATGGCTTCCCCTTCTACTTCTGCCACCAGGGGGATTGCCATCCCGGCCTGTATGAATTTCTGCCAAACCATCAGGTAATATTCTTTGGGGCGGATGACAAATCCATCCCGGATGGAGGTTCTGGTGTACATATCATATAAAATCGGTAGATCGCCCTCTTCTCCCTCCCGAATCCGCACACCCTTCTTCTCCGCCAGCCGGATATTGTAACGGCTCTTTTGCTTCATCCGACCCAACCACTCTTCCACATCTCCCTCCAGGGAGATCCAGACGGTGTTGCGGAATTGAATTTGATCTTGAGAATACTTCCACCCCCGCCGGCTTAATTCCGTCTCCATCGCTCGGCCAGTGGGCAGCTCGATCGCTTCTGCCGCACCCGGTTCGCCCCGCCCCAGCATCACCTCAGCATCCAGCTTAAGGAAGATGGCTCCTTCCCGGCGGGCTAACGCTTGCAAATCATCCAGTACCTTACTCCGTAACCCAACATCCGCCCAATTCAACAGCGGACCCCGTGGAATGTACAGGATACAAGTTTTGGCGGCAAAACCACCCAGGCGGATGGGTTTTTGTAGGACCATGGCGGCGGCTGCCACTTTCCCCTCAGCATCCCGCCAGATCTGCGGCAGCCTCTTCCAACCGGTTTGAGCTTTCACTTCTGCCCATTCCCAGGTTTGCAGCAGATGCGTCCCCGGCAACGAGCGGATCATCTCGTTCCAATCACCCGCTTGACCGCGCCACTCAGCCATTCCATCCCCCACGGACTTGCAGGTAACGGTTATACAGCCCATAGAGGGAGGGAATGTATACCTTATCCAGCGCCCCCAGCGATCGTTTCAACGTCCCGCCAAAGCCGCGCTTAAAGCGGTATACACCCCACAATCCATCATTTCGGTTTTCAAATTCATGCTCCAGGGTGGCTTCGTCTTCATCGGGCACACCCCACAGGTCATACTCGTTGCAGCCCATTTCCTTTGCCCATTTCATGGCTTCAAATTGCAGCAAATAGGCAGGCATCCGCTGCCGCTCCAGGTTATTGGAAGCCCCGTAAAAATACCAGGCTCGTTGCCCTTCCCGCAACACCATGACTCCCGCCAGCGGCTGGCCTTCATACGCTGCCAGCAGCAACAGGCATTTGCCTGCCGGTGAAAAATGATCATAGACCTTCTGGTAATAATCCCGGCTATGCACCCCAAACGTATCCCGTAAGCCGGTGGTCAGCATCATCTGGTGAAACGCGCCGATGTCACTGGAGGATTGCACCACCACCCCTTTCTTCACTGCCAGCCGGGTATTGTAGCGATGTTTCTGTTTCATTCGCTCCATCCAGCTGTCCGGCTCCCCCGTTAGATCCACAATGATCGTCCGCCGGGGTTGGATGGACTTGGCTGGATAGAGAAAATTTGGAAAGCGGGACAGCAAGACCTCTGCATCTTCCTCCCAAGCGTCAGGCTCCACTTTCAGAAAAATAGTGCGCATCCGGCGGCATAGGTTATCCACCTCCGGCCAGAGGGTGGTCCAATCTTCCCCCAATGGTCCTTTGGGCAGGTAGGCAATGTGGAAACCCAGGGGCAGCTTGCGGAATAAGATTTGTGCTCCAGCCCCAGATTGGGCCACGTGCTTCACCGCCCAGCCAAAGCCGCTCTTCACCTTGCCCCATGCGCTCGTTTGCAACACATGCGCCCGGGGATATTGCTCCTGCAATTTTTCCCATTCGCCGGAAGAAATTTCGCTCATGAATCCACAGTGGTTAGCTCAGGCGGGGGCGTGCTGCGAATGGCAGAGCCGGGTATCAATTCATCCAGCAAGGTGATGATTGCCGCCCCCTCCCCTTGCTGCGCCAACCCAATCAGTTCGTTTATGGTTGATTTCAGCGCTTCTCCCTGCAGAGCATCATTCTCCTGCAGCGAGTAAATATCCGGATGTTCAGTGGGCAGGAAAGGATGCCCCTCATCCCACAAATCCTCTGCCAGTTTCTCCCCCGGTCGGATTCCTGTGAAGGTGATTTCAATATCCTTTCCAGGCTCCAAACCAGATAGACGGATCAGATCTTCCGCCAGGTCCAAAATACGAACCTGCTGCCCCATATTCAGTACAAAGGTCTCCCCGCCCTCGCCCAGGCTGGCGGCCTGCAGAACCAGGTACACCGCCTCGGGGATGGTCATGAAATAGCGTTTCATATCCGGGTGGGTAATCGTGATCGGTCCGCCGAGTGCAATCTGTCGTTTGAATAATGGCACCACACTCCCACGGCTCCCAAGCACATTTCCAAACCGCACCACTGAAAACGCCTTTCCAGACCGATTGGCAGCATCAATCACCATCATTTCGGCCATCCGCTTGGTGGCCCCCATCACATTAATCGGCCGGATTGCCTTATCGGTGGAGATCATCACCAATCGCTCCACTCGATGAGCCAGGCTCACTTCCACCACATTGCGGGTTCCGAGAATATTGTTATTAACTGCCTCCTCGATATTAGCTTCCATCAGCGGAACATGCTTGTGAGCCGCCGCATGGAACACCACCTGCGGCCGGAAGCGCTCAAAAATGGCCATCAAGCGCGGTAAATCCCGCACATCGGCAATCACCGGGCGGGCATACAAGCTGGGGAAGCTCTCCCGAAGTTCGAGTAAGGTCTCGAAGATACTGTTCTCTCCATGACCCAGCAGCACCAATTCGGAAGGACCCCAGCGGGCAATTTGGCGGCATAATTCGCGGCCGATTGAGCCGCCGGCCCCGGTCACCAGAACCACCCGGCCATTGATCGTCCCCCCCACCTGTTGATCTCGGATGTGGGCCGGCTCCCGGCGCAGCAAATCGGCAATATCCACTTCACGCAACCGGCTGACGGAGACCTTGCCGCCCAACAGCTCGTAAATCCCCGGCATGGCTCGAAACGGAACCCCCTTCAGACGGCAGATATCGGCCACCGCCCGCATCACCCGGCCCGGGGCACTGGGGATCGCAATGACCACTTCGTCCACGATCTTATGATCCAGTTCATGAGCCAGATCGTTGATCGTCCCCACCACCGGGATACCATACACCTGCTGTTTTTGTTTGGCGGGGTTGTCATCCAGAAAGCCGATCGGGGTCAGGTTCAACTGCGGGTTCTTTTGCAGTTCCCGCGCCACCAATGCGCCGCCATCTCCTGCACCAATAATCAGAACCCGTTTCACTGCACCGCTGGCTTTTTTCGCCGCATTAACCGATTGGCTTTCCGCCAACACTCGCAGGGCAAATCGCAGGCCGCCAACCAATAAAAGCGAAAGCACCCAGTCAATCACCAGAACGGATCGGGGGAAGTTGGTGAAAACCTTGGCAGAAAAGAAGCCGATCATCAGCACCGAAACAAAAACCGATGCCGAACTGACCGCCAGGGCAATGAGTTTCAGCTCCTGGATACTGGCATAGGCCCACATTCGGCGGTAGAGGCCGAAGAAGTAATAGGTGACGGGCTTGACCACCATCGAAATTACTACCATCCAGATTGCCGACTTCAGGTAGAGGAAGAATTGCGGGCTTAATTCTAATCGGATGGCATAACTACCCAGCACTGAGACCAGAATCAAAGTTACATCAGCTAATAATAAATAACGATTTCGAATGTTGATCTTTCGTTTCATCTCTTGTTTGTTTTTCTCGCAGTCATCAAGCTTATCCAGAAGCCAGCCCCCCAGCTAAAATGCATGGTGGCTATCGCCAGCGGAATGACGAACACCAGCCACACATCCCGCTTCTTCAGTGCAGAGGGGATGGAGGCAATGAAGAGAGTTCCCATATATAATACCACCTCTGCCAGTAAACCGAACGCTGCCAACCGCCAGAAGGGTGACAGCACCATTAGCACCACCAAACTCAGCACGAAGAGTGGCGGTAACGCCTGGCGCCAGCGCAGCGTGCCCGGGTAGCGCCGCAGCATTCGCAGCTTCCAAAAGCCGTAACGCCAGTACTGGCGTGCCAGGGCGCTGAGCGAACTGCGGGCAAAATACACCGATCGAATTTCCGGCTCCAGCCAGATGGTTCCTCCGTTCTGGCGGATGCGGGTATTGAACTCATAATCCTCGTTGGTCAACAGGCTTTCATCATACCCACCGATTTCATCCACCAGGCTGCGGCGAAAAGCCCCAAACGGCACCGTATCCACCACCCCGGCCCGGGTTGCATAACGATATTGGGCATCTCCCACCCCCAGCGGCAAACCTGCCGCGATGGCGATCGCCCTGGCTATCAGCCCGTCTCCGCCGGGTTCAATCTGCCAGACCCCGCCCACATTCTCCCCCTTCCCTTCCTTCACCAGTTGGATACTGCGTTCCACATACGCCGGGTTCGGCTGGGAATGAGCGTCCAACCGCACGATGTACTCCCCTTGTGCTGCCTGGATGGCGGCATTCAACGCCGCCGGGATGTTCCGCCGTTCATTGTCCACCAGTCTGACCATCAGGAGCGGGTGCGTGGCTTGAAACCGATTGATCTCTGCCAACGTTCCATCGCTGGATCGGCCATCCGCAATGATCACTTCCATTTCGTTCAATGGAAACGTCTGCTGATGAATGGCATCCAGCAGCCCGCCAATGGTCTTCTCCTCGTTATAACAGGGAATGATGATGGATACGATCGGCATTTCACCTCAAAAGAATGGGGAGGAGCAATCATTTGGGAATGACTGCTTCACCCCATTAAGTCCAACGAATCCTTTATGACATACCGCTGAATCAACTCTACCGCAGCTCAGCCGCTGAAAAGCGGTTCTGCGATAAGCTGCTCGGGCAAGCGCCGCTTATTTGTTATGCCCGCAGTCGCAATCCTCACCCTCACAGGTGCACTTACACAAAGCCACCGTTT
>CALESS010000123.1 GCA_937907495.1 uncultured Anaerolineaceae bacterium | reverse complement strand
GGCTCTCTCCATCCAGGTAGGCGGATCACAGATGGAGGAAGCGAAGGCCGATGATCAGACGATTCGCCTTTCGGATTGGGCGATCGTTTCGACAGATTCCGATGACGGGGATCACTCCGGCAGCGATAAAGACTCTGCTGACTCACCTTCGGATGATGTGGAGAAAACGCCGAAGCCCAATAAGACGGATGAGGCAGATTAAACCAAAAACGGTGCGAATCGCCGGCGCACCGTTTTTGGTTTAAAATGACATTCCCTCAGGGTTTAAATTCTTCCCAGGCGGTTTGCAGGCGGCGGTAGGTCTCTTCCAGCTCCTCCGGCAAGACGCGGGTATCGCCGACAGTGGACATAAAGTTGGTATCCCCGCCCCAGCGCGGCACGATGTGAAAATGGACATGCCCGGCTACACCCGCCCCGGCAACCGCCCCAATGTTTGCGCCGATGTTGAAGCCTTCCGGGTTATAGACCCGGCGCAGCAGTTGGGAAAGGCGCGCCAGCAAGTCCATCATCTCGGCCCGGGCTTGCGGGCTGATCTCTTCCAGGGTTGGTTTGTGTTCCATCGGCACCACCATCAAGTGTCCGCTGGTGTAGGGGTAGCGGTTGAGGATGATGAAACAGCGCTGGCCGCGCCATAGCACCAGGTTTTCCGGGCTATCTGGTTGGGCGAGGGCGGCGCAAAAGATACAATCGGCTCTGGGTTTATGCATGCTGATATATTTCATCCGCCAGGGGGAGAAGATATGTTTCATGATAGGGGTATTTTATCGTATATTTCGCTGGTGCGCTTTCTCTGTGATGGCCCGGAGGCGGTAAAGCCGGCTGAAAACCCTTTCGCCAATCTGCCGTGAGGCAGGTAAATTGCACTTCCATCGGTTGACATCCCCCCCGACTCATTGTTTAATTAGCAGGCTGATCTTACTCAAGGACATCCATTTTGCAGCCTGACCTCTTCCGCCCCTCCTCTCTCACCGTCAGCGCCCTGACGGGGTATTTGCGCGATCTGCTGGAAAGCGACCCCGTGTTGATGGATGTATGGGTGGAGGGCGAAATCTCCAACCTCTCGCGGCCCGCTTCCGGTCATATTTACTTCACCCTGAAAGACGAATCTGCCGCCCTGCGCTGTGTGATCTGGCGCTCCACGGCTGCCCGGCTGCGCGGCAATCTGCAGAACGGCCAGGCCGTAGCCGCCCACGGGCGCATCAGCCTGTATGAGCGGGATGGCACCTACCAGCTTTACATTGATCAATTACGACCGGTGGGTGAGGGCTGGCTCTTCCAGGAGTTCATGCGCCTCAAAACCCAATTGGAAGCCGAGGGCCTGTTCGACCCCGAGCGTAAGCGTCCGCTGCCGGAGTGGCCGCATTGCATCGGGATTATCACTTCTTCCACGGGGGCAGCCCTGCAGGATATGCTCAACACCCTGCGCCGGCGCTACCCACTGGCTGAAGTGATTTTGGCGCCTTGCGCTGTGCAGGGGGATGAAGCCCCGCCGCAAATCCTGGCAGCGCTGGCTGGACTCAACCGGCTGCATCACCCGCCAGATGTGATCTTGCTGGCCCGCGGCGGCGGTTCATTGGAAGATTTATGGGCTTTCAACGATGAACGCGTGGTGCGGGCGGTTACCGCTTTCGCAGTGCCGGTGGTGACCGGTATCGGCCATGAGACCGACTTCACCCTCTGCGATTTTGCCGCCGACTTGCGCGCTCCCACGCCCACCGCGGCTGCCGAGCTGGTCACTCCGGATGCCGCCGACCTGCGTGCGGGCCTGCGGATGCTTACTGCCCGCCTGCAGATGGCCGGGCTGGGCGTTTTCAACGGTCTGCGGGCGGATCTCGATTTGCTGCAATCCCGCCTGGGGCGCACCTCGCCGCAGCGCCGCTTGCAGACCGAGCGCCAGCGCCTGGATGGACTGGATCTGCGCTTGATCCGCAGCCTGCAGGGTTTGGTCAACCTGCGTCAGGCCCGGCTTCATGGCCTGGGGCAGCGGTTGGAAGCCTTGAATCCCCGGGCGGTACTGGGCCGGGGTTTCGCGGTGGTGCGCACCGGGCAGGGAGAAGTGGTTCGCAGCCCTTTGCAACTGCATGAGGGGGCAGAAGTGCAGGTGCAATTAGCCCGCGGCGGTTTTTCCGGGCGGGTGGAAAAGCTGAAAGATGATATAAATACCCCGGGAGGAAACGATGCCTGAGAAAGAAAAGACGGTTGAAACGTTGGGTTATGAACAAGCCCTGGCCGAACTGGAAGAGATTGTGGATCGGCTGGAAAGTGATCCTCCCAGCCTGGAAGAAAGCACGCAATTATACGAACGCGGCCGGGCGCTGGTTCAGCGCTGCGCCACACTGCTGGAATTGGTGGAGGTTCGCCTGCGCACACTGGAAGAAGCCCAGGCCGGGGAGCCTGACTGATGCTTTCGGAATTATTCTCCAACCAGGTTCTTGGGCCGACCATGCTGGGCTGGTTTTTGGCGCAGTTTCTCAAACCGTTCACCCATTATGCCCGGGTGCGGCGCTGGAATTGGGGTCTGTTCTTCAGCGCCGGCGGCATGCCCTCCTCCCATTCCGCTCTCATCACCTCGGTCACCTTTGCCATCGGCTTCCAGATCGGCTTTGATTCACCGTTATTTACCCTGGCGCTGGCCATTGGCATGATCGTGGTCTATGATGCAGCCGGGGTGCGCCGCCAGGCTGGTCTGCAAGCCCAGCGCATCAACCTGTTGATTAATGAGATTTTTGCTGGGAAACCAATTACGGAAGAGCGGTTGAAGGAAGTGTTGGGGCATACCCCCACCCAGGTCATCGCCGGGGTCATCCTCGGATTTTTGGTGGCCTTTTTCTACTGGCTGCTGACGACTGGCTGAACCAAATCCTCTTGAAATCATAACGGCAGGTGCAATTCGCACCTGCCGTTTTTCGTTTGGGGATGGATAAGGTTAAGACCAGGCACTATTCCAGGAAACGGTATCCAGCCAGGTCCATTCGATCAAACCGTAGGAGACATCAATTTTTTCCAGGCCGCTGGGCAACAATAGGTCATTTTGCGAGCCGTAATGCATGGCGATACTGGTGAAAAAAGCACCCGTAAGGCGCAGGAAGAAGGCCGGGCGGTTCTCTGCCGAGGGCGGGGCGGGCTTTTCGGCTTTGTCTTTGCCTTTCACCTGCGGCATCAGCAGGGGTGCGCCGGGCAGCGGCCAGAATTGGATTTCGAATTTTTTAAAGCGCTCTTGCTCGCAGAAAGCCTTGTAGAGCAAGGGCGTGGTGGAATCCAGCCCTTTCCACAGGGTGAGCGGGGTGTGAATGGATTTGGTGGCGTAGATGCGCCCCTGCAATAATTGGTAGGAGATGTTGTGTTCCAACCGGGAGAGGGCAATCCGCCCCTCCTTACCTTTGGTGGTCACCGGGCCGATAATTTCGCCCTGTTTTTCGCCGATCAGACTGAGGTAAATTTCAAAATCCATGCCCGCCTCCCTGGAAACTTTTGCTTGAGGATGGATAAATTGTAGCACGAAATGGGTTGGGATTGTGAAGGGTTTTGTGGGCCCGGCTGGGATTGAATACCACCCCCTGCGCAGCATGGGGGCCAGCGACCAATGATTGTGTGGGCCCGGCTGGGATCGAATATCACCCCCTGCGCAGCATGGGGGCCAGCGACCAATGATTGTGTGGGCCCGGCTGGG
>CALESS010000122.1 GCA_937907495.1 uncultured Anaerolineaceae bacterium | reverse complement strand
AGGTGTGGGGGACGATTCGGGGGGCCAAGGGAGCCTATCTGGGACTGGGACTGGTACTCACCCTGTTCAACCTGGGTATGCGAGGATTGCGCTGGGGCGTTTTGCTTTCAGCAGAGAAGAAGATCCCTGCGCTGACGATGTTCTGGGCTGCGGCTGTGGGCTATCTTGGCAACCTGGTGCTGCCAGCCCGGGCAGGTGAGGTGCTGCGCTCGGCTGCCCTCAGCCGGAAAACCAAATTAAGCCTGGCCTATATATTTGCCACGGCCCTGACGGAGCGGGTGTTGGATGTGTTGATTTTGGTGCTGATCGCGGTGATCTCTGCCCCTTCGCTCGAGATGCTGCCGGATTGGATGCGCCAGGCGATGCCGGTGATGGCAGTTCTGGGAGTTGCAGCGGTCGGGGTACTGATTGCCGCCCCGCGTTTTGAACCATTGTTGATTCGGTTGATTCAAAAGACACCGGTTCCAGTCCATTGGAAAGATGGCATACTCCGTTTCCTCAACCGATTCTTAATGGGGGGCAAGGCGTTCCTGCCTCCAGCCCGGGCTGGGGGGTTCCTGGCGTTTTCTGCCATCATCTGGCTGGTGGATGGCTTTATTGCCATCGTAGTTTCGCGGGGATTGGGGTTGAATTTCACTATTGCAGAGGTGATGTTGTTTCTGGTAGGATTAGGTCTCTCGAGTGCCATACCCTCCACGCCGGGATATGTGGGGGTGTACCAGTTTGTGGCGGTAACCTTGCTGCCGCTCTTTGGGGCGACCAAGAGCCAGGCACTGACATTTATGCTGATTTTACAAGCGACGAGTGTTGTGATTGTAGTGGCTAGCGGGTTGGCCGGTGCGTGGCAACTGGGCATCCGAAAGCTGAATGATACCGGTGAAGAAGGAGATTAAAATGAGCAATTGGCCGTTGTGGACAAAAATCTTATTAATAGGCGGGGTGATTTTCGCCTGCATTGTCATGTGCTGCTGTTTGGTGTTTGCCGGGTTAATGGTTTATTCCAGCCAGGTCAGCCCGAATGGAGATAACACCAGTACTCCATGGTTTGATTTTGAATTGCCCACAGACGCAGAGCCCACGGTCGAGATCCCCGCAGATGCCTTCCCGACTCCATCCACCATCAACCCGGGTGAATCCACGCCTGCGGCTATCACCCCGGCAGATGGGGCGGCCTGGGAAACATTGAAAACAATGGAAGATACAATCATTCCGGTTAATGATTTGCGGGAGTTGGCGCAACGCCTGGGTGGCAAGGGTGAAATTCCACTCAGCGTGCCGGCGCCTGCGCGAGAAGCCAAAGTGGGGGATGTGCAGAAGTTCTGGGTGGGAAATATGGATACCGATGAGAACTTCCAGGTGGAAGCCACACTGCGCGTGAAAGGGGAGCATGTCACTTTCTGGGTAGAAAATGGCGTAGATTACTCGCTGCGGGATGTTCAGGCCTTGGTGAGCGCATTTGATGAAAAAATTTATCCCACCAACCGCAACTTCTTTGGCAGCGAAAATACACCCGGCGTGGATAGTGAAGACCGGCTGTATATTTTGTATGCCTCCAACATTGGCTCATCGGTGGCAGGCTATTTCTCATCAGCAGATGCGGTTCATCCCCTCGCCCATCCCTATTCGAATGCCAAGGAAATGTTCGTAATGAGTGCGGATAATGCCCCGCTGGAAGATGATTATACATTTGGCGTTCTGGCTCATGAATTTCAACACATGATTCATTGGAACATGGATCGCAATGAAGAATCCTGGCTTAACGAGGGTTTTTCTGAACTGGCTTCTTACCTCAATGCTTACGATCCGGGGAATGCGCCTTACTCCTTCGCCGCAGAGCCGGATTTGCAATTGAACTATTGGCCGGATTTTGGTGAATCGTATGCGCATTATGGTTCATCCTACTTGTTCGTTTCTTATATCCTGGATCAGTTTGGCAATGACTTAACCCAGGCCCTGGTTAAGGATGACGCGAATGGGATGGACAGCCTGGATCAGGTGTTGGCGGAAAACAACATCCGAAACCCTGAGACCGGAGAGATAATGACCGCAGATGAGGTCTATGCGGATTGGGCAGCTGCCAATTTTCTAAACGACCCAGCCGTGGCGGATGGGCAATTTGGGTACCGTGGGGGAACGGATGTGCCAAGCTTTTATCCGGAAGAGACACAATCCACCTGCCCGTTGAATTGGCAAGCGTCACATGTCAGCCAGTATGGGACGGATTATGTGGAATTCACCTGTGAGGGGAGCTATACGCTGCAATTCCAGGGTGTGAGCGAGGTGGGCTTGCTGCCGGAAGATGCCTATTCTGGTGATTATACGTTCTGGTCGAACCGCGGAGATGAGTCGGATATGACCATGACGCGGGAATTTGATTTCAGCGCAGTGAGCGGGGAGATCAACCTGGAATACCAGGTTTGGTTTGAACTTGAGGAGGGCTGGGATTATGCCTACCTGGTGGTCTCGGAGGATGGGGGAGAAACCTGGGACATTCTCAAGACCCGGCTGGGTACGGATTACAATCCGCAGGGGAACGCTTATGGCTGGGGATATACGGGATCTAGTAATGGCTGGAATCGCGAGGTGGTGGATCTTTCGGCTTATGCGGGGAAGAAAATTCAAATCCGCTTTGAATACATCACGGATGCCGCAGTCAACCTGGATGGTTTGATGGTGGATGATCTCCGGGTGGAGGCAGTCGGTTACGAGAGCGACCTGGAGGTTGATGCCGGTGGTTGGCAGGGGGAAGGTTTTGTGAGGATCCAGAACCGGTTGCCGCAGACATTTGCTCTGAGTGTGATTACAATCGGGGCCAATCCCAGTGTGCAGACTTATCTGTTGACGGATACACCACAGATCAGCATTCCGATTGTGATTAACGGATCAGATTCGGTGGTGCTAGCGATCAGCGGTACCACCCGCTTTACAACCCAGCCGGCGATCTACCGCTACCAGGTGAGCGAGCCTTAAAAACCTGATTTATAACGCGAAAAGCTGCCAGAAGGATGAACTTCTGGCAGCTTTTTCTTACGGTTTATGGCAGGCAGATCCAGCCAGGCTGGCATTTCCAACCCTGCCGAAAAAACCTGGTATAGATCAGGCCGATTCTTTCGGTTGGCGCAAGCGGGAAAGCTCGGCCTGTAACTCCATCCTCTTTTCCGCTGAAGCCTCGCGAATGCCTTCTTGAATCTGCTGAATGCCCCCGACGAACCGTTCTCGTAATTCAGAACCTGAAGCGGGTGCAATGAGGATTCCCACCAGGGCGCCAAAGATGCCGC
>CALESS010000121.1 GCA_937907495.1 uncultured Anaerolineaceae bacterium | reverse complement strand
CCTGGCGATGCCCGTCTTCACCCTGGCCCTCGCCCATTGGGCCACGCTCGGCCGGGTGACGCGGGTGACGATGATCGAGGAGTTGGGGCAGGATTACGTGATGGCTGCCCGGGCGCGTGGTATCCCCCGCCGCCGCATCCTCTGGCGGCACACTTTGCGCAATGCCATTACCCCCGCCCTCACCAGCAGCCTGCTTTCGGCAGCCTCCCTGTTGACCGGGGTGTTCGTGGTGGAGATTATTTACAACTTCCACGGAATTTCGGTGATTGCGGTGCGGAGTATGGAATATGTCCCGGATGCGCCGGCTGCCCTCGGTTTTGCCATTTATAGCGTGATCGTGGTATTGATCTTGATGGGGGTGTTGGATTTAATTCAATCCAGCCTGGATCCACGCCTGCGGGAGGGACTATAAGATGAGAATCCTGCATCGCTTTTTCTCCCACTGGCAGAACTGGCTGGGTTTGCTGTTGGTGGCGGCGTTTGTAGTGATGTCCGTTGCTGCGCCGTGGTTATCTCCGCAGGACCCGCTTTCCCCCGGGCCGATTAAAGTGGTTGGAAAGCCCAGCGATTTTCAGCCGCAGCCCCCCAGCCCGGAAGCGCCGCTGGGGACCCTCTCCGGGCAGATCAGCGTTTATCACACCCTGGTCTGGGGAGCCTGGCCGGCCCTGAAGTTTGGCCTGTTGGTGGCCGGGACAGCCGCCCTCATCGGGGTTTTGGTGGGTACCACCAGCGCCTACTTCGGTGGATTCTTCAACAGTTTTTTGATGCGCATCACCGACTCTTTCCTGGCTTTTCCGGTGATCGCCGGCGTGGTGCTGATTCGGCAGGTCGTGTCCATCTCCCTTTACAATGCTGGCATCCGGTTTTATACGGGCGGCCTGGTGGTAATGGCTACCTCGAATGGGGGCTATACAGAACTGCCGGAGAAGCTGCCTCTGCTGCTGGCCATACTGCAAAAAATTGACCCGGTGGTAATTGCATTCATCCTGTTTTCCTGGATGCCCTATGCTCGCATCATGAATGCGGTTGTGCTGCGCATCAAGCAAATGGAGTACATCCAGGCGGCGCGGGCGTTGGGGGCTGGGCCGGCAACCCTCATCTTCAGACACCTGATTCCCAACGCCATTGCCCCCGCCGTGGTGATGGCGGCGCGGGATGTGGGTGGGATGGTGTTGCTGCAAGCTACGTTCACCTTCATCGGTATGGGTGGCACTTCTTTATGGGGAATGCTGCTGGTGCGGGGGCGGGATTGGATTATTGACCCGCGCGGGATTTTGACTTATTGGTGGGTTTTTCTGCCGGCTACCCTGGCCCTGGTGTTGTTCGGCATTGGCTGGAACCTGTTGGGGGACGGGTTGAATGACCTGCTCAACCCCCGCCAGGGCTGAATCACCTGCTGTGAAGTGCGGTGAGGCTTGTGCGGTGGAATATGACATTCTTTTGATTGACAGGCGCAGCAAAAAGGGATAGACTTTTTCTGCTTGATTTTTTCGTTTGTCCTTTTCCAGGACTGCCAGGTTTCTTTAAGGAACAGGTTCGGGAAAGGTTTTTATTTTCACTTTTTTGAAGGAGTGACGCCATGAGTATCATTGAGTTGAACAAGCTGACGAAGTATTATGGGAAATCCCGCGGCATTGTAGATGTCTCCCTGGACGTGGAAGAAGGAGAAATCTTCGGTTTCATCGGGCCAAACGGAGCGGGGAAATCCACCACCATCCGCCTGCTTTTGTCGCTGATCCACCCGACCAGTGGCAGCGCCAAAGTTTTCGGCAAGGATGTGATGACCCATGGTGCAGAAATCCGCCGCGATATCGGCTACCTGCCTTCGGAAGTTTACTATTATGAAGGCATGAAGGTGGTGGACCTGCTCAAATACTCGGCCAGTTTCTTCAACTGTGATTGCACCCAACGGATGAAGGAACTCTCGGAGATCATGGAGCTTGACCTCAAGCGGCGCATCAGTGACCTCTCTTACGGCAATCGCAAGAAGGTTGGCATCGTGCAAGGTTTGCTTGACAGCCCCAAGCTGCTCTTTTTGGATGAGCCAACCAGCGGCCTGGACCCGCTGATGCAGCGCAAATTCTTTGACCTGATCCGGGCGGAAAATGAGCGCGGCGTGACGGTCTTCTTTTCTTCACACATCCTGGGTGAAGTGCAGCGCCTGTGCAACCGGGTGGGCATCATCCGTGAGGGCAAGATCGTGGAAATTTCCGATATCCGCACTCTGCAACAGAACAACTACAAGAAGGTGCGCCTGACGGCGGGAGGAATGGATGCGGCGCAATTTGATTTACCCGGTGTGACCAACTTGCAGGCAGAAAATGGCACGTTGAGCTTTTTCTTCAAGGGCGATATCAACACCGTGCTGAAGATGATGGGCAGCCTCCAGGTGGTGGATGTCACCATCGAAGAGCCGACCCTCGAAGAAATCTTCATGCATTATTATGAATAGGCCACGACCATGAATGCAAACATCTTCAGACATGAGTTCCGCAGCCGCTTTAAATCGGTGATCATCTGGTCACTTTCTTTGGCGGCGCTGGTTTTCTTTTTCTTTGCCCTGTTCCCAGTTTTTGCAGACCAGGCAGCTCTGATGGACGAATTCCTGGCGAAATATCCGCCGCAATTGCGGGCTGCCTTCGGTATGAATGATACGAACCTGGGCAGCGTGATGGGATTCTTCAGTTTCCTGTTCATGTTCGTTCAATTGTGTCTCGCCATCCAGGCCAGCAACTATGGCTTTGGCCTGGTCTCGATCGAGGAGAGCGAACTGACCGCGGATTTCCTGCTTAGCAAACCCGTCAGCCGCTCGCAGGTATTGGTGAGCAAGTTCCTGGCCGCCCTGGTCAGCCTGACCATCACCAACGCGGTGGTGTGGGTGGTCAGTTTCATGGCGATTGCGCTGTTTCATGGAGAGAATGCCTATGACACGGGCACGCTGGTACTGCTGCTGACCAGCATCATCATTTTCCAGCTCTTCTATCTGAGTGTAGGCCTGGTGATCTCCCTGCTCGTCAAGCGCGTTCGCAGTGTAACCCCCTATGGCCTGGGGCTGGCTTTCGGAACTTACATCCTCAGCGCCTTCAGCGGCGTGCTGGGGGATGTTGCCCTGGAATACATCACCCCCTTCAAGCACTTTGAGGCTTCCGCCATTGTCGCCAAAGATGCTTACAACACCCCGCTGGTGCTGCTCAACGTGGCAGTCACCCTGGTGTCGCTGGGCGTGAGCTACTGGCTTTATCTCCGCCGGGATATTCCGGCGGTCTCGTAAGGAGGCGCTGGATGAACATCTTTCTCCGTGAAGTGAGGGCCAACCTCAAATCGCTGCTCATCTGGAGCGCAATTGTGCTTTTGCTGATCGTTATGGCGGTGGCCAAATTTTCCGCCTTTGCCGGCGATCCCGAAATGTTGAACATGCTGGATTCCATGCCGCCTGCCTTACTGGCTGCGCTGAGCATGCAAGCCTTCAACCTGACCACCATCAGCGGTTTCTATGGCGTCATGTTCGTCTATTTTGCCCTGATGTCTGCCATCGCTGCCGCCATGTGGGGCTCGGAGATCATCTCCAAGGAAGAACGCAATAAAACGGTTGAGTTCTCGCTGGTGCTGCCTGTTTCGCGCAGTAAAGTGGTGACGGCCAAAGCCCTGGCTGCCCTGGTGAATTGCGTTTTATTCGTTTTGATCACCTGGGGCGGCAGCTTGCTGATGGTAAAGCAATACAACCCCGATCCAGCCTTTTACGATTTTCTGCGCCTGGAAATGGCCGGTTTGCTGATGATTGCCCTGGTCTTCCTGGCTGTCGGCTTGCTGCTCGGTTGTTCCATGAAGCGTTACAAGCTCTCCGGCTCCACCGCGGTGGGCATCATCCTGACGGCTTACTTCGTATCCATCGTTGCAGTGATGAATGAGAAGCTGGAGTTCCTCAAATATTTCACGCCCTTCCGCTACTTTGATGCCGGGGAGATGTTCCGCACCGGCAAGCTGGATGGCGCGGCCCTGGGAATCTCGGCGGGGATTATCGTGGTCTGCCTGGTTGCGGCCTACTGGATTTACAACAAGCGCGACCTGTATATATAAACCCAGCCAGCCAGGCCTCCGGCACAGCTGGCAGCACGGAATGGGAAGAGGAACCACATGCCGGGTTATTTTGCAGCTTTCACCCTGGTCGCAATGATCTTGTTGGTGGTT
>CALESS010000120.1 GCA_937907495.1 uncultured Anaerolineaceae bacterium | reverse complement strand
CGGATGACAAAAACCCCTAAAATACCCAGGACGACAACAAATAAACCCCCCAGCACAATCACCAGGGCGTTGCCGCGATTACTGGCAGGAGGAACCGGCCGCGGGCGGGTCTCTGGCCTCAACGGTGGGGCTGATGTTTTTCGGGTAGGGGTCGGGGTTGGGGCCGGTTCAACCGGAATTTGGCTGGCCGGGCGGAGGGCGTATGGCTGACCAGTTAACAATTCCAGCGCGAGCTGGGCATTGACTGGGCGGTCGGTTTTCCGCAGCTGAAGACAGTGTTGAATAAAATTTTCCAACTCGAGGGAAATTGTCGGGTTGAGGTGGCCCGCCGGGATGGGATCATCCCCCGCCATGCGATCTGCGGCATCCATCGGCGCCTGGCAGGTGAGCAGGTAATAGGCCACCGCCCCCAGGCTGTAAAGATCCGTCCGGCCATCTGTGCCGCCCCGTCCGGAATACTGCTCCGGCGGTGCAAAGCCCGGCGAAAACGAGCGCGCCCCGATGGAGGTGGCCTTTGGTGACCCGGCGATCAGTTTGGCAATGCCGAAATCAACAAGGTAGATCTGCCCCTCGTCGGTCAGCAGGATATTTTCTGGTTTTAAATCCCGGTGGATGACATCCTGGCTGTGGCAGTAGATCAGCGCATCCAAGATCTGCTCCAGCCAGTTGCGGGCAATCGGCTCCGGAATCGGCTGATTATACCGTTCGACCCAGTCTGCCAGGCTGCGACCTTCGACCAGGGTCATCACGATGTAGCCTTCAAACCCCAGGCTGAAAAAATCCAGTACTTCCGGCAGGTTGGGATGATGAAGGTTGCTCAACAAGCGGGCTTCCGTGGCAAATTGCTCCATGGCTTTCTCCCGCGTGAGATAGGCCGCCGGCTGCTGGTGGGCCACCGTCTTCTCGCTGCTGACGGGTGATATTTCACTTTCGGAGGGCAGGTTGCCCAACCGAAATTCTTTGATAGCTACGGTGCGGTCCTTTAACCAGTCATGGGCGCGGTATACCGCACCCATCCCACCTTCGCCCAATTTTTCTTCAATCAGATACCGTCCAACCAGTTTTTCGCCAATGGAAAGCATAATTAATTCCCCGCGCCGGATGTGATATATAAATTGTAACCTATGCCCACTCCTGCAAAAAATACAGATTTGTTAGGCGTGGCAGGAGTTCCTCCCTTGTTCTTACAAGAGCAGTTCAGCCAGATTAAATTCTCTCCCTGGTGTTTTCCACCGGGCCTGAAAAAACAATTTTGGGCTCCTTATCCCCCAAACCCGCATTTTCCCTTATAATTAAACTTCGCAAAATCTAAAATGATCGGAGCGGGTATGCCCCAACCACTAAATTTCCAATCCATGATTTTCGCCTTGCAAAAATTCTGGGCCGAGCAAGGTTGCCTGATATGGCAGCCCTACTACACCCAGGTGGGTGCGGGAACCAACAACCCGGCCACCTTCCTGCGCGTGTTAGGTCCGGAACCCTGGAAAGTGGCTTATGTCGAGCCTTCCATCCGCCCGGATGATGGCCGCTATGGTGAAAACCCCAACCGCATGCAGCAACATTATCAGTTTCAGGTCATCCTTAAACCCGATCCCGGCAACCCGCAGGAACTCTACTTGCAATCCTTGCAGGCTCTGGGGATAGACCCCCGCCAGCATGATATCCGCTTCGTCGAGGATAACTGGGAATCCCCCGCTCTGGGCGCCTGGGGCCTGGGCTGGGAGGTTTGGTGTGATGGCCAGGAAATCACCCAGTTCACCTACTTCCAACAATCTGGCGGTCTCCAGCTCGACCCCGTTTCGGTTGAAATCACCTACGGCCTGGATCGCATCGCAATCGCCCTGCAAAAAGTGCAGTCCTTCCGCGACATCCGCTGGAACGACACCATCACCGCCGGCGATGTGAACCTGGAAGGCGAGCAGGAGCACAGCAAGTATTACTTTGAGGTGGCGGATGTGGAACGCACCCGCCAGATGTACAGCCTGTTTGAGGCCGAGGCTCAATCCGCCCTGCAAGAGGGGCTGGTGCTGCCCGCCTATGACTACCTGCTCAAATGCTCCCATACTTTCAATATTCTCGATACCCGCGGCGCGGTCGGCGTCACCGAGCGCCAGGTCCTGTTTGGCCGCATGCGTGAGCTTTCCCGCCGCATCTCGGAAGCCTACCTGGACACCCGGCGCCGCCTCGAATACCCCTGGCTGGAAGAAACCAGCGCCGCGGTCAGCGGAGATGCCCCGGCCCGGGTGATCGCCACCCACTCCCTGCCGGAGCGCCTGCCCTTCCTCTTCGAGATCGGCTGTGAAGAACTACCCGCCGCTGACCTGGCTTCCGCCCTCGAGCAGCTGAAAACGCGCCTCCCGGCCTGGCTGGCGGATTTGCGCCTTGAACATGGCGCAATCCAGGTGCTGGGCACACCCCGCCGCTTGCTCATTTATGTGGAGGAGTTGGCCACTGCCCAACCCGACCGCGAGAACCTGTTGAAGGGTCCGCCCGCCAACCGTGCCTTTGATGCCCTTGGGCAGCCCACCCCGGCTGCTGCCGGTTTTGCCAAATCCCGCGGCCTGCAAGTCTCAGATTTGCAGGTGATGGAGCTGGATGGCGGTCAATACGCCGCCGCCCGAGTCTTTGAGAAGGGGCGTCCGGCCCTGGAGGTGCTGGCAGAAGCCCTGCCCGCCCTGGTCGCCGGCATCAAGTTCGACAAATCCATGCGTTGGAATGCCAGCAACGTGGCCTTCTCGCGTCCACTGCGCTGGTTCCTGGCCTTGCTGGGCAGCCAGGTCATTCCCTTCAGCTACGCCGGTTATACCTCCGCCAACCTCACCCGCGGCCTGCGCTTCCGCAATCCGGAGCAGCAGCCAATCCAGAATGCGGAGCAATACTTCGCCTTTCTACGCTCGCAGGGAATTTTGGTGGATCCTGCCGAGCGCCGCGCGGCCATCGCCGCCCAGGCTGCCGCCCTCATGCAGGTCGAAGGCGGAAGCCCCCACCTGCCCGAAGGCTTGTTGGAAGAGGTCACCGCGCTGGTGGAAGCTCCCACAGCCCTGGTCGGCCACTTTGATAAAGCTCAATTGCGCCTGCCGCCGGAGGTGCTGATCTCGGTGATGAAGAAGCACCAGCGCTACTTCCCCGTGCAAGATGTTGCCGGAAACCTGCTGCCCGCCTTCATCGTCATCCGTAATGGTGATGACCAGCACCTGGAGGTGGTTGCAGATGGCAACGAGCAGGTCATCCGTGCCCGCTTTGCGGATGCTGCGTTCTTTATAGATGAAGACCTTAAACACCCCCTGCCGGAATTCCTCCCCCGCCTGGGGACGCTGACCTTCCAGAAGAAGCTTGGCTCGATGCTGGAGAAATCCCGCCGCATCACCCTGTTGGTGGAGAAGCTGGCCCCCGTGCTTGAACTTTCCACAACCGAGGCAGCCACCGCCCGCCGGGCGGCAGAGCTTTGCAAGGCTGACCTGGTCACTCACATGGTGGTGGAGATGACCTCCCTGCAAGGGTTGATGGGCCGCTACTACGCCCTGCACGCGGGTGAACCTGCTGCTGTTGCCCAGGCCATCTACGAGCATTACCTGCCGCGCTTCAGCGGTGATGACCTGCCCTCGGCGAAAGCCGGGCTGGCGATCTCAATTGCCGACCGGTTGGATACCCTGGCGGGATTATTCGCCGCCGGGCTGGCCCCCAGCGGAACCAAAGATCCTTACGCCCAGCGCCGGGCTGCCCTCGGCCTGGTGCAGGCACTGATGGGCTGGAAGCAGCCCTTTGACCTGCGCCTCGGCTTGCAGTTGGCTGCCGAAGGTCTGCCCATTCCCATGGATGAGGCCGCCCGCTCGGCGTGCTTCGATTTCATCGTCGGGCGGATGCGCTCGCTGCTCATCGAGCAAGAGGGCTGGCGTTACGATGTGGTGGATGCGGTGTTGGCGGTCCAATCTCACAACCCGGCTGGCGCTTTGCAAGCCATCCAGGAGCTGACGGCCTGGGTCGCCCGTCCGGATTGGCCGGGCATCCTGCCGGCTTATGGACGTTGTGTGCGCATCACCCGTGACCAACCGGAGCTTTTCCGCCTCAATCCGGATGCCTTTGTGGAACCCGTGGAAGCTGAACTGTATTCCGCCGTGCAGGCTGTGCAATCCGCCCCGCGCCCGGCTGGTTCGGTGGAGGGCTTCTTCAGCGCCTTCCTGCCGGCCATCCCGGCCATCAACCATTTCTTCGATGCGGTGATGGTCATGGCCGATGACCCGGCGGTGCGCGCCAACCGCCTGGCGCTTTTGCAGACTCTGGCCGCCCTCCCCGCGGATGTGGCCGATTTTTCGCTGTTGGAAGGGTTCTAGAACCGTTTTTGCCCGGAAAGGGGAAGCTTTCCCATTCGCAGAGCACGA
>CALESS010000119.1 GCA_937907495.1 uncultured Anaerolineaceae bacterium | reverse complement strand
TTCCTCGCCTTATACGGCTCGGAACTGCCCTTTGTGGATAGCCGCGAATTGCCCCCGGGGAAAATCGAACGCGTCACCCTGGTGGATACTCAATCGTTGGTGACGATTAAGGGGATCAGCCAAAAAACGCAGGTGCATATTATTGATCATCACCAGCGGCGGGAGGATTTACCGCCAGACTGGGTCTTGGATGGCGAACGATTGGGCAGCTGCACCACCCTGTTGGTGGAAGGCTTGCAGGATCAGAACGGCTCGTTGAGCATTATCCAGGCCACCTTGCTGCTGCTCGGGATTTATGAAGATACCGGCTCGCTGACTTACGCCAGCACGACCGCCCGCGACGTGCGCGCCGCCGCCTACCTGTTGGAAAATGGCGCCAGCTTGCGCATTGCTTCCGAGTACCTCAACCCGCCGCTCTCTGACGAACAACGCAGTTTATATGATCAACTGCTGGCGGCAGCGGAATCCCACACCATCCATGGTCAGCAGGTGATTTTGACCCTGGCAGATGCGGGAGGGATGGCGGAGGAGATTTCTGCCATTGCCCACAAACTGCGCGATCTGCTGGAGCCGGATGCACTGTTCTTGCTGGTAGCCACGGAGGAGGGAATTCGGCTGGTGGCGCGCTCCACCACGGACCGCATCAACGTCGCCCGCGTGGCGGCGCATTTCGGGGGAGGCGGGCATGAACGGGCGGCAGCCGCACTCATCCATCCAACCCAGGAGAGCGCCGGCGGGGCTGCCGAAGCCCTGCAGCAAACCTCCCGGGAGTTACTGTCCTGCCTGGGCAAGCTGATCCAGCCGGAAGTGACGGTTGCAAAGATCATGTCTCAGCAGCCGCGCATGTTACAGCCGGATATTACCGCCCGGCAAGCGGGCGAGTTGATGCAGCGCTACGGCTATGAGGGCTTCCCGGTGCTGCAAGATGGACGGGTTATCGGGCTGCTCACCCGCCGCGCGGTGGACCGAGCCCTGAGCCATAAGCTCAACCTGCCTGCCGCCAGCCTGATGGAAGCCGGCAGTGTGACCATCCGCCCGGATGCCACCCTGGAAGAACTGCGCCAGCTCATGGCTGTCAGCGGTTGGGGGCAGATCCCGGTGGTGGATGAAGGCGGGCAGGTGGTGGGCATCGTCACCCGCACCGATTTGCTGAAAATAATGGACGGCGCACCGCTGGCAGCCCTGCCAGGACGGATGAATCTTTCCATCCGTTTGGAGTCGGCTTTGCCCCCGGTCCGCCTGGCTCTGCTCAAGACGATTGCCGGGCTGGCGCATGAGCGGCGAATGGCGGCCTATATTGTGGGTGGCTTTGTGCGGGATTTGATTTTGGAACGCCCCGGACTGGATTTTGACGTGGTGGTGGAGGGGGATGCGGTTGCACTTGCCGGTCAATTGCAATCAAAGTTTGGCGGGCAGTTGGTCGTTCACCGCCAGTTTGGCACAGCCAAATGGGATATCCGCGAGATTACGGTTCAACTGGCGGCACAGTTATCCGCTCCGGATGCGACAATTGAAGGCCCGGCGGTGGTGGATCTGCCCGAATTCCTGGATTTGATCAGCGCCCGCACCGAGTTTTATGACCGTCCGACTGCCCTGCCCACGGTGGAGCGCAGCAGTATTAAGCTTGACCTGCACCGCCGGGATTTCACCATTAACACCCTGGCTCTGCGGCTGGATGGCCGGCATTACGGTGACCTCTACGATTACTGGGGCGGCCTGGGCGATCTGAAAAACGGCCTGGTGAGGGTGCTTCATTCCCTCTCGTTTGTGGATGACCCCACCCGGATGATGCGGGCGGTGCGCTTTGAGCAGCGCTTTGGCTTCCGCATTGAGCCTCGCACCCTGCAATTGCTGGAGGAAGCCCGTCCGTTGGTGCGCCAGGTCTCCGGTGATCGGTTGCGCCACGAACTTAATCTCATCCTGGCGGAAAAGCAAGCCCTGCCGATGATGGCACGCTTGCAGAGCCTGGGCCTGCTCGCGGCCATTCACCCGGAACTGGGGTGGGAGCCGCGGCTGGCAGAGGCCATCTCTCGCGTGCTTGAGGGAGAATTGCCTGCCGCTTGGGACCTGCCGGAGAGGATGGGCAGCCTGGAGTTGCGCAAGGCGTTGGCCTACCTGGCCTGGCTGGCGTTACTCCCGGCGGAAAAGGCGGGTGAGGTAGCGGAGCGTTTGCGCCTCAACCAATCCATGCAATCAGCGGTGATGGCCGCGGAACCGCTGCGACAAAAGCTGGCAGCCCTCCATGAGGCACGGCCCAGCCAGGTGGTGGCGGCTTTGCAGAACGAGCCCCTGCCGTTGTTGTTCGTCCTTTCCCTGCTTCTTGCAAATCCGCAGGAAGTTGAAATGCTCAACCAATATGCCACCCGCTGGCGGCAGGTTCAGCCGCATACCAGCGGAGATGACCTGCGCAGGCGCGGCATCCAGCCGGGCCCCATTTACCGCCAGGCACTGTGGCGGTTGCGGGCTGCCTGGTTGGATGGCGAAATTCAGACTCCAGAGGAGGAAGCGAATCTGCTGGGGCAGATTCTGGCCGAGGTGGAATGACCGAGACAATCCAGCGTATTGCTCCAGCTGACTGGAGGGAGCAGATCATCATCCGACGGTTGCGCCATGAAGATTTACCAGCCCTGGAATGGGAAGGTGAATACCGCCGATTCCGCCAGGTGTATGCCGACACCTACCAGCGGATGCGCCGGGGAAAAGCCAGTATGTGGGTGGCGGTGCTGCCTGATCGGGGCGTGATTGGGCAGGTTTTTATTCAGTTCAGTTGTGACCGCAAGGAACTGGCGGATGGCATCAGCCGGGCTTATTTCTTCTCGTTCCGGGTACGACCGGAATTCCGCTCGGCGGGGGTGGGGGCAAAGCTGCTGCAGGCGGTGGAAGAAGAGACTCTCAGCCGCCGGATGCGCTGGTTATGCCTGAACGTAGCCAAGGATAACCTGCGCGGTCAGCAATTCTACGCTCGGCATGGGTATGAGTTGGTGGCGGATGAACCCGGCACCTGGTATTACAAGGACGACGATGGGAATCTCCAGCAGGTGCATGAACCTGCCTGGCGCATGGAAAAGGATTTGTTTGCCAGCGGTTAGCGCAGCACCGCGAGCAAATCCTCCCCGGTCAGGCCCTGGTCATAAGCCCGGCGGCCGAGATCGAGCGGAAAGATGTATAGCGCCTGCTGGCCTGCGGCGAAGAAGGTGACGCTCAAGGTGCCGATATCCGCCCCTGGCAGTTCTTCCTGCGGAACGGAAGTCAGTACACCCAAAACTTCACGAAGTTGAATTCCAACAGCCTGGGGGTCTTCCAACGAGGCAATGCTCATCCCCAGGCGGATATTTGTCTGGCGGGGGAAGAAATCCCGCGATTGTTTGTTCTCATCCAGGCAGATCTGACCATAGGCTTCGGCCCACAGGTCAATATCCCGAAACCCTTGCTGATCGTAGAGATCCAATAAATCCGCGGAGAGATCTGGCAGCGGACGGAAGTCTTCCACCAGGATGCACAAGCGGGGGTCAAATGTGGGGCTGGGCAGCGGGGTGGCGGAGAGCTGGATGGGCGGGGTGGGGAAGCCGGTTGGAACGGGCGCCCACCGCGAAACCCAGGCTTTGCAGCCTGCGAGCAGCAGGCTGACCAGCAACAGCAGCAGCACCCGCTTCATGTTTCCTCCATAATGGGCAATTGAAACCACAACCAACTGGATTTCCGCAGCCCATCCAGCCCATCCCGGCGGTCCAAAAGTTGAAAGCGCTCCTGCAGAGATGCAATATCCTCCTCCGTCACGCCGAGGGTGGTGTTAGGGGAAGGGCGCTGATGAACATACACCAGCCACACCCCGCGGTTGGAAAGCAGCCGTTCGAGATTGTGGCCGTAGGCCAGGCGGTCCACCAGGTTGAGGTTATGGTAACAGCCGATATCCAAGACCAGGTCAAAAGGGGCAGGGAAGGGGGGAAGATGGACCACATCCGAGGTGATCACCTTGCCGGGCAGACTGCGCTGCTTCAGCCGCCGGCGGGCAAGGTGGGTGGCGAGGGGGGCAAAATCCACCCCCGTCACCTGCCAGCCGCCCTCTGCCAGGGTCGCCAGGTTGGTGCCCGTACCGCAACCCAGGTCCAGCGCCCGGCCCGGGGGATGGGATTGCATGAACTCCAGTAGTTCAGGGGGGGATTGTTGAGTATCCCAGCGGGGATGGCCCAGGTAAGCCAGGTTGAAATAAATGCGGCGCAACCAGTCTTTCATGGTTTTATTGTAGCTTATTTTTGAAGGATATTAGGAGAGACCGCCGTCTCTTCTAGCGTGAGAAGAGCAAGACCTTTTCCTTGCTGCTCATGGCAATCGTCCTGCCATCGGGGGAGAAGGCCAGGTCAATTGCCAGTTCACCCGAGGCGAAAGTTTCCAACCGCTCGCCGCTCGTAACATCCCAGAGCGTGACCAGGCCGCTTAAATCCGCCATCGCCAGGGTGCGCGAATCCGGGGCAAAGGCCAGCGCCAGGGCACCATTGACGGACACAATATCCCCGCCCTCAACAATGAACTTATAGCGCAGCTCTTTGCTTTCAAGGTCAACCAACCAGCTGGTGGCCTCGCTGATGCCGCCAAGGCCCAGCGCCCAGGCGCTGCCATCCGGGGCAATGCGTTCCACCGTGCCGCCGCCGCGAATGGCTTTTTGCCACTTCTTGTTGGCAGCTTTGACGGCGGTTTTGAGGGCATCCGTGCCACAGTAGGCATTCTGGAAGTTAACCACATCCAGGCTTTGGCCGGGAGGGCAGAAGTTAGTGATCTCCCGCCAGGCTTCAGCGGGCAGGCTGACCTGGCGAAGGGCAAGGTCAACCACCAGGGCGCGGGCGGGGTCAATCAGTACCAGCAGTTGATCCCCGGCGGGGTTGACCAGTAAACCTTCCACCGGCTCGCCCAGCTCGAGACGGTCTTGTTCGGTCAGGTTGACGGGGTCCAACCAGAGCAGGCTGGAGCCATTGCCCGCCAGCACGGATGTTCCATCCGCCAGCCATGCCAAACGCTGTACGGAGATGGGGTTGGAAGCCGATGGGGGAAGGGCGCCGGGGACTTGATCCGCCGTGAGGGGGGCGGGGGCGCAGCCAGCCAGCAGAATAAGTATGGTGAGGGTCAATAAAAGGATGGTTTTGATTTTCAAGCGAACTCCAAGTAGATCAAAAGAAGCGACGATAATCGAGTAGCGGTTGCGGGTAATTGTATCGGATTTTGGCGGATTCTGGAGAGGCTCATTACAACAGATGACCATGATCTACATCCGGTGCATTATGCCCGTGCGGGGAGGGGAGGGCGGCGGCGAAGAATGGCTGGCGAGCGCCGCCGATTAACCAGCCCACCACTGCCGGTCGGGTTTGCCTTTGACAAGATCGGCTCCATCATTTAGAATATAACTTCGGATATCATGCAGGTTGGAGAAAAGGGAATCAATGAAAGAGTATACGACTAGTTTGATTCGCAATATCGCGCTGTCGGGACACCTCAGCGCGGGCAAAACCATGCTGGCGGAAGCTTTCCTTCATTTCACTGGAGCTACCACCCGCCTCGGCAGAATTGAAGACGGCACAACCGCCTCGGACTTTGACGAAGAGGAAGTTCGACGTAAGATTTCACTCTACACCTCGGTCATCCCGGTGGAGTACAAGGATCACAAGATCAATGTGCTGGATACCCCCGGATACGCCGATTTTGTAGGCGAAGTGATTTCGGGTTTGCGGGTAGTGGATGCCGGCATTATGGTGGTGG
>CALESS010000118.1 GCA_937907495.1 uncultured Anaerolineaceae bacterium | reverse complement strand
CATGAGTTGCGCTTCGCTTACCCCTTATATTCCATCGCCTTCTTTTTCCCCTTTGCTTTCATAAAAGATTTCGCAGTTGCTCGCGCAGTCTGGATGACGGTGCTGGAAGTCGCTTTAATTGCGTTAAGCCTGTTGGGGTTGCGGGTAGGCCGCTGGAAACCCGGTGCAATCTGGATGGGGTTGTTTGTGGTCTTTGGCCTGACCTGGTACCACGGCTTGCGGCCCGTAATCAACGGCAATGCAGTGGTGCTGGTTGCCCTGGGCTTGACGGCCGCTTTTTTGGCCGTGCGGCGGGGAGGGGATGAACTGGCGGGCGTGCTGCTGGCTTTTTGTACCATCAAGCCCCAGGTGATCCTCATTCCAGGTCTGTTCTTATTAACCTGGATGATCGGCCACGGACGTTGGAAAGGTTTGCTATGGTTCATCGGCACATTAGCCTTGCTGACGGGCGCCTCCGTCTTATTACTGCCGGATTGGATTCTACAGAATTTGCGCGAGATCATGGCTTACCCGGGTTACAACCCACCGGGGACACCCGGACAAGCCCTGGCTACCTGGCTGCCTGCCATGGGCATGCGCATCGGCAGCGGGATTTCCATCCTGGTGGGCGTGGTGTTGGTGTTCGAATGGCTGTTGGCTTTCCGCAGGGGCGAAGAAGGGGTGAGCTGGACGTTTTGCCTGACCCTGGTTTTAAGCCAGTGGAGTGGGATTCAAAATGATCCGGGTAATTATGTGGTCTTGCTGCCTGTCATCCCGATTCTCTTTCGGGCCTGGGAGACGCGCTGGAAGCATGCAGGCCGTGTCTTGACCCTGGTCACCTTGCTGGTGTTGCATGTGGTGATCTGGTGGATCTTCCTCCAAACCCTGGAGTTTGGTTACCAACCGGTACAAAATCCGGTGATGATTTTTGTGCTGCCGGGCTTGCTGCTAATTTTGCTCTACTGGGTGCGTTGGTGGGCAATCCATCCGCCGAAGATTTGGGCGGATATCTGGCAAGAATTGGATCAGCCGAAAAAAAGATGAAGTCCATCCATTGGCGATTGGCAGGAATCATGGGGGGGGCCTTGCTGATTCGCTGTCTGTTCCTCCAGAGCCGGGGCATTCAATACGATGATGCCTTCAGCATTTTTCTATCCCAGCGGCCACTGGCGCAAATTGTCAGTGGAACGGCGGCGGATACCATGCCGCCTCTGTATTATTTTCTGCTACATGGTTGGGGGTTGGTGAGCGGTGAATTGTGGTGGCTGCGGCTGTTCTCGGTCAGTTTGAGCCTGGCGAGCATCGGCTTGCTGTATGGGGTGACAAGGCGGCTGGCAGGCGAAAATGCCGGTTTGTGGGCAGCGCTGCTGGCGGCCATTTCTCCCCTGCAAATTTATCATGCCCAGGACCTGCGCATGTATGCCCTGACGACCTGCCTGGTAATGGGTTATTTATATTTCTTTGTGCGGCTCCGGCAGCGTGAGGGTCGGCAGCGGATCGGGGAT
>CALESS010000117.1 GCA_937907495.1 uncultured Anaerolineaceae bacterium | reverse complement strand
GGATCGCCACCCTGATCAAGGTTATCCAAATGTTGATGGTGTATGGAAAAAAAAAAATCCGTGATACCGAAATGGAAAAAGGGTTGACCGATTCAATTCGCGAGTTGCGTAAGGACCGCCATCGCATCCTTTACGGGCAAATTGGAACCCGATATATCCTGCTTTCAGCATATATGAAACGGACTCAAAAGACTCCCCCGGAAGAAATCGAGCTGGCTGAAAGACGCCTGACAGAATGCCGCAACTCCCTACCCAACAAGCCCCTGAGGTTTAAATCATGAACTCCCTAGAAAAATTTATTCAAGAACAATTGGCGCGCCCCAGTGTCGCCCGGGAATATTACCGGCTGGCCCCATTCTTTGATTTGGCAAATCAGCTTCTCTTGCTGCGCAAGCAACGCGGCCTCAGCCAGCAGGAATTGGCAGAGAAGGCCAACACCACCCAGGCAGTGGTCTCGCGCCTGGAAAATGTGGCTGTACATTGCTCATTGGAATCGGTCATCCGCCTGGCGGAAGCCCTGGGTGCTGCCGTGGAAGTGCGCCTGAAGCCTTTGGAAGAACTGAACCCCGGCAAGCCGGTAGAAGTGGACAATGGCTGCGAAGAATTTAATGACTTCGACCGCCAGGGAAAGGTCTTCTTTGGGAAAAACCCCGGAAAGCCCTGTAACACGGTGGATTATTACCACTTTGATCCTGCTTCCGGCCAGGTACTCCCGGCCAATCCGACAGTTCATCAAAATAAAGCGGAGATTGCCTGATGAGTGACCTAGGTTTAACATCTGATGCAAAGGCAATGGATGTGACCAGCCCCGAAACCCATTACCAAGTGCAGTGCGCCGAGGTGCGGCTGCTCTCTTCGCAGCTCAAGCCGCTGAAACCGGGTAAGTCCGAGAAAGCTGCATCCCACTTTGCTTTCAAAATCCAGGTGACGATCAAAGGCAGCGCTGCCCATTCGCGATTGGCGGTTCATGTGATTGCAGTTGATGAAGACGAAAAAGGGCTGCCCGGCTTTGAATTGAAGTTCATCCTGCTTGGGGTGTTTGTGGGAGAACCTGCTACCACGCCGGAAGTATTGGCGCAGTTTGCCCGTCTGTACACGCTCTCCATCCTGTGGCCGTATGCCCGTGAATACACCAGCGACCAGCTGCGCCGGGTGGGCCAGCCCTTTGACGCCCTGCCGATCATCAACCCGCAGGTGGTCACGGAACGGTTGATTGAGGCCGGCCTGGTGGAGGTGGAGGGAGAGGCAGTGAAAACCCTCGTTGATGATTAGATAAGATTTTCCAGGAGAGGTTAATCAACCAACCACCCCACCAACTTTTTTCTGAGAGGAACATCAATGCCAGGACGATACGCTACACTCTCTGCCATTAGTTTTCGAAGAAACCAGCAGGCAATCTCAAAGACAGAGGAAGAGCAAATTCTTGCGCTAACAAATATCTACGGGATTAATCTGACGCTATCTGCCATTCGGTATTCAAAATCTTCTGATTTAATCCCGATTGCAAACTTACTCGTCCAGATGGGGGGCTTTCGCCAAAATCTGCCAGAGTGTTTGCAAGGGATAATAATTGACGAAGTTCAGGCAAGTCTTAAATGTACACCTTTGCAAATGGAAATTTCAACCAGGCTGGCAAAAGCGACAAAATCCAGCTCTAACATTGAATTAAAGGAAGCTCTTTTTCGATGTTGTAAAGAAGAAGCGAGAAAAGCGACACTTCACAGCCGGCTGGTAAATCTAAGTGAGGCAAGGCGGCGGGAACTGTTTTCCTCCATTCGAAAATATGGACCCCGTTTGGTTGCCACGGCATTAATATCACTGGATCCATTTGTAAAATTTGATGAAAAAATTGGAATAGATAAATTCAAGGGCTGGCTTGAAGCGGCATCTACTCAATCCTGGCAGAACCTTGAGGAGATCACTGGCTCTTCTATCATCCAGGAAGATGTCCCGCCTGCCTGTCCATATCGAATTTCCCGCTACTTTTGGGCAAAAACCGGCCAGTCAGGGGATCTCAATACATTACGTGAATTGGGAAACCTGGCCAGGGAGTTTGACCGGGATTTTATGATCTACATAATGAGCACAATTCCAGGAACAGAAATTAATCCAAATATTATTCGGTTGAAATGCATAGAAACCACTGAGCAATATTACTCCGATGAAAGAACCCGAAAGATCAAAACAAGAAACTGACAAGGGAAAAGAAGAAAAAATGTATAAGGACTATATCGGTTACTTTATATCGGAGCGAAAGCAAACAATCAACCAAGCCACAGTAGAAATCGAACAGATTCAAGCGTTAAAGGATTTATTTGGGGAATATTGGCTGAGTATTGCCATGCGGTTCGCAAAGCCTCGCAATTTTTATAGAATTGGCAGCATTCTCAACCAAATGCTG
>CALESS010000116.1 GCA_937907495.1 uncultured Anaerolineaceae bacterium | reverse complement strand
GAGAACAAGGAACCGAAGAAAACCGACCTGACTGAGAAGAAGCGAAAAATGGTGACATCCAACCCGTACAGGCTGTGATAGGCATGGCACATCAGCTCCGCCGCCCGCTTGCTGGCTGCATAGGGCTGCAAAGGATGCTCGGTTTCGCTGGTTTCCGGGGTGGGCAGGGGCGGGTTGGCGCCATACACGCCGGAGGTGGAGGTGAAGATAAACTTCGGCACATCGAACTTGCGGCAGCATTCCAGCAGGTTGAGCGTGCCGGTGATGTTGGTATCCACAAAACCCCACGGATCCTGCACGGACTGGCGTACCCCGGCCCGCGCCGCCAGGTTGAAAACAGCCTGAACGGGCAGGTGGTGGGCAAATACATCTTGCAAGGCAGGCAGGTCGCAGATGTCTTTTTGGTAGAAGGAGAAGCTGGGTGTGGGCAGGATTCTTTCCAGCCGGTAGCGCTTGACGCGCGGATCGTAACTGTCGTTCAGGTTATCCACGCCGACCACGGTGTGCCCCTGCTCCAGCAGCAGGCTGGCAATACGCGAGCCGATGAACCCGGCAGCCCCGGCGACCAGGTAGTTCGCCATTTACAACCGCACCACTTTGGGATGGTTGCGACCGCGGCTGCCGAGGGCATTGCGGGTGTCCACGATCAACTGGGCCGAAGCCAGCAGGTCTGTGTAATCATAGACGGAGTGGTTGGTGATGATCACCACGCAATCCGCAGCTTTCACCGCCGCCATCAGGTCTGGCACGCTCTCCAACTGGATTTCCTCGTGATCGAGATGCGGAATGTATGGGTCGTGGTAGCTGACCAACGCACCCTTGGTCTCCAGCAGGTGGATGACATCCAGGGCGGGGGATTCGCGCAGGTCATCAATATCCGGCTTGTAGGCCGCGCCCAGTACCAGCACCCGGCTGCCCCGGATGGCCTTCGAGCGGTCGTTGAGGGCATCCTGCACCTTGCCAACCACGAAGCGCGGCATGTTGGTGTTGATTTCCGAAGCCAACTCGATGAAGCGGGCGTTGTAATTGAGCGAGCGCAGTTTCCAGGAGAGGTAAAGCGGGTCAATCGGGATGCAATGGCCGCCCAGGCCTGGCCCGGGAGTGAATTTCATGAAGCCGAATGGCTTGGTAGCGGCGGCTTCAATCACCTCCCACACATCCACGCCCAACCGGTCG
>CALESS010000115.1 GCA_937907495.1 uncultured Anaerolineaceae bacterium | reverse complement strand
CCTTTTTCCCATGCCCCGATCCTTTTTTCGTGCCCAAAAATCGGGATGGATGACCCCCGTTGGGGCATGGGACGCACGTTGGGGTAGGGGCACGGGAAGTACGGTCAGGATTAACTTTCTGGTTAACTTCCCGTGCCCCTACCTTTTTCCCGTGCCCCTACCTTTTTCCCGTGCCTCGACCCTTTTTCCAGTGCCCCTACCTTTTTTCGTGCCCCGACCGCAATCAATACCCTGCCCTCTTAAAAAAGGACTATTTTTGTACTGATTCACCGGGATGAGGATTTTTTTAGTTGACTTTAAGGATGATTTAATATAATATTGAATGACTTAGGGGTTTAGCATGTCAATTCACACAGAACGCTCCATCCACAACCAACGACCAACGCGGGGGTGAAATGTTTTCATTGTTAAAGAGAATTTTTTCAACGGTCACCTGAATCAACCGGGCAATGGATTCAGCATGGGCTGCCATATCCGGGCCCCAATTCCATCCAAATATCTTCTATTAACCGAATCGTCCTATTTCTGGAGGAAACCATGAGTACCAAGCGGCTTCGTTTCAACTTCCATCGTACGTTCAGTACACCCTTGCGCCTGATGATGGTTTTGTTCTTCGTCTTTTCGGCATTAAGCCTGCAGCCACCCCAACCCGTGGAAGCAGCTCCCTTTTGGATTGCCTACAATGACACCAACACCACCGCAGGCTCAGCGCCCACCGCCAACGTCACCACCTACACCATTCCCACGGCGGGTACAGCCACCGGGCTGCTCCGCAACTATTCAACCGGAGCCAATCTTGGGGTTACCGTGACCATCACCACCAACCTGGATCCAGAATTGGACCAGAACGGCGTCACCCCCAACGCCGGCACCGATGCCTACAATACCTTTAACGGGATTGTAGACCTCGCCGGCGGAATCTGGTATGGCGAAAACGGCTGGTGGGTGGATGTCACCTTCACCGGCCTGGACCCAGCGAATACCTACACTTTTGCGACCACCAACAATCGCAACAACGACCTGTATACCGATCGCTATACCAAGTTTACGATTCGGGATATCGCCGCGGCCACCAACGCCAGTTCCAGCGGCGCTGCCATCTCCACCACCACGCTTGCCAATGATACCGTTTCATTCTGGAGCTACAACACGGTAAATGGGTATGTGGCCCGCTGGATCGGCATCCAACCCGGGGCGGATGGTGATTTCAATGTTCGCTATGAATCGAACTTCACCAACGGCGAATACCGGGCTTACGGTCCCAGCGGTTTCATGCTCCAGCAGGATTCAACCGATCCCACCATCCTGGCGGCAGGATCGCTGGCAGCCTTCTCTGCCATCCCTGGCACACCTTCGGCGCCGCAGAGCTACACCGTATCCGGCATCAATCTGACAGCCCCGATTGTGATTACCCCACCCGCCGATTTTGAAATTTCTCTTTCCAGTGGGTCGGGTTTCTCGTCCACCCCCATTTCATTGACACCCAGCAGCGGGAGTGTGGCAACCACGCCAATCTATGTGCGCTTTACTCGAGCCACGGCGGGTTCCTCGAGCGGGAATATCACCCATACCAGCAGCGGAGCCACCCCAGTGAACACCGCCGTGAGCGGCACCGCTTCTCTCTGTACCACTGTCCAATTGACGGCGACAGAAGATACCTATGTCAGTGCGGCCAACGTGACTTACAACAACGGCGGCTTTGGAGAAATTCACGTCAACAACACCGCGGGTACAGCTCGGCGGGCCGCTCTCTTGCGCTGGGATCTCAGCAGTATCCCCGCCAATGCCACCGTTTCTGCAGCCAGCCTCAGGCTCAATGTCATAGATGCCAGCCCGTTGGCTTTCAATCTCTATAACATGCGCCGTACCTGGGTGGAAGGTACCAGCAGCCAGGCAGTTTCCAACACGAGTGCCAATTGGAACACCTACAACGGCGTCAACAGTTGGGGTACGGTGGGGATTGCCAGCACCACCCTTGACCGCTACAGCACCAACCTGTGGGGGGCAACCACGACCAGTTTCGAAACCACCGGCAGCAAGACCGAAGCCCTGAACAGCAGTGGTATCGCCGTGGTCCAGGGCTGGATTGATGGCAGCCTGACGAACTACGGCCTGACCATGCAGAACTATGCCGGAACCACGGATAATGCCGTCTACTTCTCCTCCAGCGAGGTGACCGCCGCCGCCAACCGGCCGGCCCTCAACGTGAGCTATTGCGTGCCTGACCCGCGCCCCACCAACACCCTCACCTTCCAGTACAGTGTGGCGGGCTACACCGGCACAGTGGACACCTACATCCGCGGCACCGATGATGGAAACTCCAACTACAGCGCCAGCACGGATCTGCAATGGGATGATAATACCGGCACCACCACTGATGAAATCACCCTCATCCGCTTTGAGGATCTCTTCGTCAGCGAGGGCGGCTCCATCCCGGATGGCGCCATCATTTCTTCCGCCAACCTGACCTACACGGTCACCGATCTTAACTCCGGGTCCACCGCCGAAGGCGACCCGGCCAACGTCTATGAAAGCCTGGTGAACTGGCCGGTTGCCACCGTCACCTACAACAACTTCGGCGGCGAGGCCGGCGTCCAGGCGGATGAATACCGGGCCACACCGGTTGTCTCTGCCCCGGCGACCACCCGCAGCACCCCCTTCACCATTGATGTCACCGCCAGCATCCAGCGCTGGTCCAACAACCCGGCGGAAAACTTCGGCTGGATCTTCCTGCCCACCAACCAGGATGGCGTCAATATCTACTCCAGCGAGTTCGCCACCCTGGCCAGCCGGCCGCGCTTAAGCGTGACCTACGTCTTGCCTTCCACCTGTTATGCCCTCAGCCTCAGCCACTCCGGCAACGGAACAACGCCCACAGCCACACCTGCCAACTCCGCTGGCTGTACCGCTGGCACCTACCTGGCCGGAGCAAACATCTCCCTCAGCGGTGCCGTGCCGGATAGCGGCTGGTCCATCTCCGGTTGGACGGGTACCAGCAACGATTCCAGCCTGGCCAGCACCAATACGGTGGTGATGCCCGCCGCAAACCATGCGGCTTCGGTCATCTACACCATGATCCCCCCCACCTGCTATGCCCTCACCGTCAGCCACACGGGCAATGGCAGCACCCCCAGTGCCAGCCCGGCTAATTCCAGCGGCTGCACCGCGGGTTCCTACATCGCCGGTGAAAGCATCGCCCTCAGCGGGGCCGTTCCGGCCAGCGGTTGGGCCATTTCCGGCTGGATCGGCACCATCAACAACGCCAGCCCCGCCGCCACCAACAGCGTGCTGATGCCGGCCGCCGCCCATGCTGCCTCGGTCATCTATGTGGATATCAACGACGCCCCCAATGTTCCTACGCTGGTTCAACCCGCAGATAACGCCACCGGCATCTCCACCTCTCCCACCCTGCAGGTGACGGTGACCGACCCCGACTCCAACCCGATGAATGTTTCCTTCTACGGCCGGGCGGTGGAAGCCGAAGTTGAAGACTTCATGATCGCTTTACTCCCGGATATACAAAATGAGACCCAGTACGCCCCCGCCATGTTCACCTCGCAGGTAAACTGGTTGGTTGCCAACAAGGATACGAATAATATCGCCTTCGTCATTGGCCTGGGGGATGTAGTCAACAATGCCAACAGCACCACCGAATATACGGCTGCAGATGCAGGCGTGGACATCCTGGATGCTGGCGGCGTCTGGTATACGATTGCACCCGGAAACCACGACTACCCCGGCTACAGCACCCCGCTGCGCTACGGCGATTACTTCGGCCTCTCGCGCTACGCCGGACATCTGTACAGTAATGGCGGGTGGTTTGGTGGTTCATACGATACCTACAACACCTATTCCCTCTTCAGTGCTGGCGGGATGGATTTCATCCTGATCAGCCTGCAATTCCAGCCGACCACAGCCATCCTCAACTGGGCGGATGCCCTGCTGACCACCTACAGCGATCGCCGGGCGATTGTTGAAGAACATGATCTTTTGAACACCAATAATTCCTGGGTGAACCAGGCAGCCTATAACGCCCTGCGGGATCATGATAATCTCTTCCTGATGGTGTGCGGCCATATGCATACCGCCTCGGATGGCGCCGCCTACGTGGCTGGAACCGGCACCGGCGGTGCAGGTCAAACCATCCACGTGGTGATGGCCGATTACCAGGAAATGAGCAATGGCAACGGCTGGCTGCGCCTGCTGCGCTTTGCGCCTGCCGATGACACCATTTACATGACCACCTACTCTCCCTACACCGGCGGTTCGATCACCACCAACCCGGATCAGATGAACCTGGCCTACGATATGGACGCCGCCGGACCCTTCACCCTGATCGGCACGGCCAACGGAGTGGCATCCGGCGCCAACGCCAGCGTTCCCTGGAACGGATTGACCCAAAACACCGAATACGAGTGGTATGCAGTAGCCAATGACGGCGCCCTCTCCACCACCAGCCCCACCTGGTCCTTCACCACCGGCACCAGCGGGAATGTGGCCCCGGTCATCACGGAAGGGGCTTCCACCACCGTCACCATGTCCGAGGATGCCACACCCACCCCATTTACCCTGACCCTGAACGCCACCGACGGCAACCCCGGCGACACGCTCACCTGGAGCATTGCAACCGTTGCCAGTCATGGAACCGCGGCTGCCTCTGGCACCGGGACTTCCGTGGCGGTGGGATACACTCCCAACCTCAACTATGCCGGCAGCGATAGTTTTGTAGTGCAGGTCTCGGATGGCTTTGGTGGTGTGGATAGCATCACCGTCACCGTCAACATAAGTGCGGTCAACGACCCGCCTGTAGCCATGGATGATGCCTTCAGCACGCCCGAAGACACGGCCCTGGTTCGCACCAGTGCGCAACTGGTTGCCAACGATACCGATGTGGATGGCCCCGCCCTCAGTGTGAGTGCGGTCAGTAATCCAACCAACGGCACCGTCAGCCTGGCGGGCAGCACCATCACCTTTACCCCCACCGCCAACTTCAGCGGCACCGCCGGCTTCGACTACACCGTCACCGATGGTGAATACAGCGATACCGGCCATGTCACCGTCAACGTGACCGCCGTCAACGACCCGCCTGTGGCCGTGGATGATACTGCCTCCACCGCCGAAGACACCGCTGTTGACATCCTGGCTGCCACCTTACTCGTCAATGACACCGACGCGGATGGCCCCGCCCTCAGTGTGAGTGCGGTCAGTAATCCAACCAACGGCACCGTCAGCCTGGCGGGCAGCACCATCACCTTTACCCCCACCGCCAACTTCAGCGGCACCGCCGGCTTCGACTACACCGTCACCGATGGTGAATACAGCGATACCGGCCATGTCACCGTCAACGTGACCGCCGTCAACGATCCGCCCGAGCTGGACCCGGTGGCCGATGCCTCCCTGAACGAAATGGCCCCCTTCACCTTCACTGCAACCGCCGAGGATGACGACAGCGCTGACACCCTGACCTTCAGCCTGGTAGGCGCCCCAACCGGGGCTGCCATAGACCCGCTCAGCGGTGTTTTCACCTGGACCCCCACGGAAGCCCAGGGCCCACAGGTCTACACCTTCACCGTCCAGGTCTGTGATAATGGCGATCCCATCCTCTGCGACACCGATGAGGTCACCCTCACCGTGGCCGAAGTCAACATCGGCCCGGCCATCAACCAGAGTGACCCGGTCAGCGTGCTGATGTCCGTCAATGGTCTGCCCAAT
>CALESS010000114.1 GCA_937907495.1 uncultured Anaerolineaceae bacterium | reverse complement strand
TGGCAGGCCGAGCATTGCCCCGGGAAATGGTTGGCCGGGCGCAGAGTCTCGTGGCAGGATTGGCAATCTGTGGCGCCTGCCGCCTGGTGGTTGAAGATAATATTTGTCCAAACGGGAGGAGTATGGCATGCGGAACATTGACCGTCGTAATGGGCTGCGGGCTTAACCTCCGCATGACAATCCGCACAATTGGAGGCGTCACCCGTTTGGTGATTGAAGGCAACATCCAGGAAACCGGAGGGTTGATGGCAGGCGGCGCAATCGCCCTGAAAATGGCTGGCAGGCCGATTCTTCTCGTGGCAGGAGGCACATTCCGTGATCAGGGCCGGCGGATGCAGGAAGAATCCAATCGTCCAACGGCTGGCCGAATGACACTGGCTGCAATTAATGTTGAAATGGTTGGCGGGGGCGGTGCTGGTATGGCAGGTGCGGCAATCTGTCTGATCAGGTGGGTGGATGTAGCCTGTTTGCCCGGCAGGAGGAATGGGAAATTGGGCGAGGGCGGGTAAATCTCCGAAGGGAATCGCGGCAATGGCGAGAATTTGCGGGCGGGTGTATTGGCCGGCAAGCACGACATCCCGGATTAATAACAGTTTATTCTCAAAATAGTGGGCGAGAACCGAATCCGGGGGAATGGATTTCAGGGCAGAAAATGCCTGGGAACTTCGATTGAGCAGTGCCAGGATGGATTGATTCATTTCCTCCAATTGCCCGGGCTTAAGCTTTGAGATTGCCAGCAAAAGCTCGTTAAGCTGCGCATCCATTGCCTGGAGGCCAACGACTTCATCTGCTGTTCCAGAGAGGAGGATGGCCTGCTCGGCCCGTAAATCCACCAGTTTGAGCTGATAAATCAGCCGTTTCTCGGGAGATTTTAACCGGGCTGTAAACTCTTCGGAGAACTGCAAGAAACGAAAGGAGGGATCTCCCGGCAGGGCATTTGAATTTGCAGCCGTGAGGAGCAACACTCCGGCGAAGAGAAGGAGCACAAGTGCCAGGGCGGCCCCAGCAAACCACATTCGTTTTTTCATTCGCAGATTGGCCCTCTCAAGGGGTTAAGTGGTCATTAAGAGTAAATTATAATATGATTATATTTATCTAATTTATCACTAATGATGAGTATAAAGAATCATTCATTGTCTGTCAAGGGAGAAGGATGCTTCGAGCGGTAAAATACGCCTTTCAACAAAATCGGTGCGATTCCCGGGGTCATCTTCTTTAATAAGATATCCCACCCGCTTGCCAGAGTTGTGTATTCATACTGAATTTAATTTGTAGAAGTAAGATTGGTTTGTACATTCATTAGGAAGTATGAAGGAGCGTATTCGATGAAGCAAGTTTCGACAAGCATGAAAATTTTGTCCATTTTCCTGGTGCTGGTAATGACCGGGTGTAGCGTGCCGGCGATCAGCATCCAACTCAATCCCAGCCGGACGGAATCTCCCTCCAGCAGTGCGCCGGTGACTCAACCGGTGGCGGTTGTTGAACAGCCGGTGGAAATTCAGCAATCGAGCGGGCAATCCCTGGCTGCAGCGGAGGCCCAATTGGTTGACCTGTATGAACGCGTCAACCCCTCGGTGGTCAATATCCGGGTGGTGCTGCCAGGTGAAAGCATTCAAGATCAACTGCCCAACACACATCCCAGCCTGCCGGGCACACCCCAGGATATCATCCCCAGCCAGGCGGAAGGCGCCGGTTTTGTGTTGAATAAGGATGGGTATATTGTCACCAATAACCATGTGGTGGAAGGTGCCAGCCGGATCATCGTGACCTTCTCCGATAGCAGTGAGGCGGCAGCCGAAATCATTGGAACCGACCCGTACTCTGACCTGGCGGTGATTAAGGTGGACGTGGATGCTTCTTTGCTGACGCCGGTAGTACTGGGGGATTCCGCAGCCCTCAAAATTGGACAGACGGTGATTGCCATTGGCAATCCCTACAATTTGAACAACTCCATGACCACCGGGATCATCTCGGGGTTGGGACGGATGTTGGGGGTAGATAGTGAGACCATCGGCGGCGCCGGGTATTCCATTCCGAATGTCATCCAGACGGATGCCGCCATCAACCCGGGCAATAGCGGTGGGCCGCTCTTCAACCTGCAGGGTGAAGTGATCGGCGTGAACACGGCGATTGAGTCTCCTGTGCGGGCCAACTCCGGTGTGGGGTATGCAGTCCCCTCTGCCCTGGTGCTAAAGGTTGCTACGCAGCTGATTGAAAAAGGCGCCGTGGAACACGCCTGGCTGGGTATTCGCGGCGGCAGCCTGAACGGTGACCTGGCCCAGGCAATGGGTCTGGATATTAACCAACGCGGCATCCTGGTCACCGAGGTGGTTGAGGATAGCCCGGCTGCCAAAGCAGGCCTGAAGGGCAGTGACGAGACGGTGAAAATTGACGGACTGGATGCCAACATCGGCGGTGACATCATCACAGCCATCAATGGCACCCCCGTGCGAATATTTG
>CALESS010000113.1 GCA_937907495.1 uncultured Anaerolineaceae bacterium | reverse complement strand
CAATGGGCAGGTATTGCCCGATATTAACACTGCGCAGGAACTCGAACTGGCTCATCCGGCGCTCCCGGTTGGTGTTTGAACCAGCAACCGGATGTTTTGCAGCAATTCATCCGGGGTCAGCAGATTGGAGTCCAGGCTCCAGCCGCGGCTGCGCAAGCTGGCAGCCAGTTGGGCAGCCAGGGGGGCAGCCAGGCCGGCGGAGGCCAGTACCTCTGGGCGGGCGAATACACACCCCAGGCAGTCTTGCAGCAACGAACGGCCTTCCGCCAGGATCAAGGCCCCCTGGGCCAGGGCCGCCACATCTTCCATTTGATGAGAAGACAACACCAGGGTAACCCCCATCTGGTGCTGCAATTCCCCCAAACGGACCAGGGTGGAACGGCGGGCGGCGGGATCCAAGCCGGCCATCGGCTCATCGAGCAGGAGGATGCGCGGCTTGAGGGCCAGAATGGATGCCAGGGCTACCTTGCGGCGCTCTCCACCGCTGAGGGTGAAGGTCAGCCGGTCTTTGAAGGCCGCAAAATCCAGGCCGACCAGTTCCATCGCCCAGCGGACGCGCTCCGCCAGGGGTTCCTCCAGCGAAAACTGGCGCGGACCATAAGCGATTTCATCTCCCACATATTGCTCAAAGAATTGGTTTTCCGGGTTTTGGAAGACCAACCCGGCCAGTTGCACCACCGAACGGGTATTGATGGAGGGATCGGTCAGTTGGAATGGCCCGACGCGCACCCGGCCGTGCTGGGGCCGCAGCAGGCCGTTCAGATGCTGGAGCAGGGTGGATTTGCCGGAGCCGGTTGCACCCAGCAGGGCGAACCCGCTTCCTTCGGGAATGCTGCAGGTGACCTCCCGCAGCGCCTGGTGGGCCAGCGGAGTGCCCGCCATATATTCATGGGCCAGGGAATCCACTTCGATGATGGGGGGCAGGGAGGCTGGTTGGATTTCGGGGTAAAGCGGAAGCTGTCCGGCTGGCACGGGGAGTTTACCAAGGGCGTGCTGAAGTTCAGCCGGGGTCAGGATCTGGCCTGGAAAGGTGGGAAAAAGATTGCGCAGCTCGCTGGCGAGGGCGGCGGCTGGTGGTTGTTCCAGTCCCCATTCCGCCAGGCGGGCAGAATCGGAGAAAATCTGCTGTGGAGAGCCATCTGCAACCAGGCGGCCGCGGTTGAGCACCAGAACCCGCCCTGCGCAGGCGGCTTCTTCCATAAAGTGGGTAATGATGAGGATGGTCATGCCGGCGGCATGCAACTGGTGCATGATCTCCATCACTGCCTGGCGTCCGCCCGGATCGAGCATGGTGGTGGCTTCATCAAAGATGATGCAGCGTGGGCGCATGGCAAGCACCCCGGCGATCGCCAGGCGTTGTTTTTGCCCGGCGGAAAGCAAATGGGGCGGCCGCAGGTGCTGGGCAGAAAGCCCCACCTGTTCCAGGGCTTCATCCACCCGGCGGCGGATTTCCG
>CALESS010000112.1 GCA_937907495.1 uncultured Anaerolineaceae bacterium | reverse complement strand
ATTCGAATCAGTATTTGGGAATACGGAAAAGGCTGCCCGGGCCATGGCCGCGGCTTACCCGAACCAGGAAGAAATCGCCGTACTTCCTGTGGCCAGCCTGACCCCCGATACGCTGAAAGGTGTGGAACTGCTGGTGGTCGGTTCGCCCACCCGGGCTTTCGGGCCGTGGCAGGAAACGAAAAAGTGGATGAAAAGCCTGCGGCCCGCCAGCCTGAGCGGGATCAAAGTGGCTGCCTTTGATACCCGGATTTCGGTTGCGGACGTCAACAACCGGTTTTTGACCTTCATGGTCAAACTCTTTGGGTATGCGGCCAAGCCGATTGCCAGGGCGATGGTGAGAGCGGGCGGCACGTTGATGGCCGAACCCGAGGGGTTTTACGTGGCTGCCAGCGAAGGCCCCCTGAAAGATGGTGAATTGGAGCGGGCGGCTGCCTGGATGCAAGCCATTACGGCGAAAATTTAAGCACCGGGCCGGGGCCGCAACCCGCTGATCAATCAGGAAACCCGGCAGCGCATAATCAGCTGGGTTTCAGAAACCCGCCCCACCTCCACAAAGCCAACCTCGCGGTAGGCTGAGGCGATGCCCATGAAGCCCTTGTAGCCGGTGAGCTTTTTACCGGCAAGCGGCGCAGATTGCAAATCCACCGGGTAACCCTCCACGATGGCTGCTCCATTCTGGCGGGCATAATCCAGCGCGCCGCGCAGCAAGGCTTGCATAACCCCCTGTTGGCGGGCGGATTTATCCACGAAGAAACAGACAATGGACCAGACCGGCTGGTCATCCACCGGCTTGAAAATTTTGGAGTTCGCCAGCGGATACAGGTTCTGGCGGGGCTGGATGGCGCACCAACCTACAGGTTTATCCCCGTCATAAGCCAGTACACCGGGGGCAATCGGCAGGGTCGTCCATTCTTTCAGCAGGGCTTTCTTTTCCTCGCCCTTCATCTTGCTGAACTCGGAGCGTTTGATGCGCCAGAAGGTGCACCAACAGTTGCCATACGCCCCATGGTCGCCAAACAAGGCTTCCAGGTCAGGCCAGCGCTCCGCAGTTGCGGGGAATACGGTGATTTGCAAAGTAGAATTTTCCATGGCCAATTTTCCGCTGTTTTTTTAATCAATTAATCGGACTGGTTTCATGCCAAACTTCTCAATGGCCGTATGAATTTCCGGTTCAATTTCTGTAAACACCTGTTGGAGTGCTTTTTCCACCCGGGTGGAGCCTAAAATTCTGGTGGAAGTTGCCCGGATCACTTCAAATAACAGGGGGAAGCATCTCGCATAATCCTGGCGGGAAGAGGTTTGGAGATCAAAGGTATGCCCCGTCTGAATGAGCAACTGGCAGGCATTTTCCCGGCTCACGGCTTCCAGTTCCATCACCAGTGAATCTACCATGATCCCGCCGCCTTCTTCCAGCAACATGTTAAAGAGGGGCCGGCTAAAGGCCAGGTAGTAGTCGGAGATAAAATTCCGATACTGCTTATCCTCTTTTTCCAGAGTGTGAGTTTTCACCAGCAAGGAGTCCTGGATATCCCGGTCATAGGAATCCATTTGAGCATCGAGCGTAAAATCATCCCAGAACAGGCGCACCAACCCGATCAGCCCGGCCGCGGGGCTGCCCGGAATTTCGATGAGGATGGCTGAAAAACCAGCCGCCTTTTCGCCCTCCAGGGTGCGAATGTGGATCTCTTGCTCGGCGAGGAGCTTATTTTTCCGAATTTCTGCCAGGAACCGCTCCATTTCGCCGGGGGGGCTTGCGAAAACTTCTCCCAGATCCCGGTCTACAAAGCCATCCCCAAATACTGCGGAAAAATTCTGACTTGCCCGCGTAATTCTATTGTTTTCATCGGTAAATACCACCAGGTGGGTATTGGGGATCAATCCCAATTGCTTATATTCATAAGGCAGGGGGGAGTATTCAGATTGCACCCGTAAAATGAGCAAAAGACCGATCAGGCTCGCCACGTATCCCAGATTATAAACAGCATCAACGAGAAATATGCTAACAAAATTTAACTGGTTGTTCGGATAGTACAGATCTGCTCCCACTGCGTATGAAAAAACAAAATCAGAAACCGTAATCATTAAAAAGCCCAGGCCGATAAATATCCAACCGGTGCCATAGTTGCTTTTTTGCGTAGAAGCGAGAGCCTGGACGACAAAACCCAATAATATAATATCTTGCAGTGGATACAAAATATTTAAAATACTTTCAAAAGGAGCACCCGGATCAAAATCCTGGATAAGGGGGGTGAGAAAGATGACCGCAAATCCAATCACCAGGAAGACCAAAAGCCATTTGACCGTTTTTTGACTGCGGCTTTCCGTAATGGCGAGCATGCGATTCCGCAGACCCAGGGCAAAAAACATGGGAAGATAACCAACCAGCCAGAAAATATCTGCCCATGAAGGATAGGGCAATTCAGTCCCCAGCAAATCCGCAATGGCAAACCAAGATTCGGCAATCGTCCACAATCCCCAGCCGATGGCCAAACCCAGCCACAGGGGCCGATTGCTGCTGCGGAGAGGGGTTTGTTTCCATAAGATCCATGAAACCACCACGAGGCTAATCACCGGCGGAATGGATGATAACCGGTTCAGACTGATGATAAAATTGTCGCCTCCCAGGCGGAGCGCATTGATAAGAAGATAAACCAGTGAAACCAGGGCGATGAGGACGAGCCAAAGGTTATATTTTTTTGAATTTTTGAAGATTTCCTGTATATTCATTGGCATCCATTCCCTGGAACTGATTTTGAGGCGTTTTCAATGAGGAATTTCGTGGTCAAAGTTCGAACAAAGGGTTAAAAAAACCTTTCTTCATTGAAGAATAATTCTATTTTAATCATTCGTTTTCGTCAATCAAAACCGGGTAATAAAAAGTCTCCCCACGCAGAAATTTTCATTTTCTGCGGGGGAGCCATTTCGTGCACAACTCTTCAGATGGCGGGAACCTGCGACCGGGTTTACTTCTTTTCGGCAGCCAGGAAGCGCGTCACCGTGGTTTTGCAAACCGGGCAGGGACCTTGTACCATCCGGCGGCCATTGGGGGTTTCCTTAATCACACCACCCTTGACCTGGACTTTCTTGCGGCATTTGACGCAATAACCTTCAAAATCCATTGTTTCCTCCTTATCAACAGGCATTTTTGCCTTCAATCTTCCTCCATAAATGGAGGTTGCCATCCAATTTCGTTTCCGTTTTCCCCCTCGAAATATCCGAATTACAGAATCATCTTACATAAAAAGCGGAGGTTTGTCAACGGTAGGTTTCCCATATTGTGGCAAAACCGGGGCTTATTGCCATTGAAACCATCCCTTCTGGGCGAGTGCGGTGGTCTCCAGCCCGGGCAAGACCACGCTCCGCCCGCCAGGCCGGTCTCATGCGGAACCCCTCTCCGTTTTTGAACGGTATGAATCAAAGACGTTTGTCACCCCCTCCAGGCCACAACCATCCTTCCCTTCTTCCCCTTCAATGGAGTACAATCCTTCCATGAGCTTGAACGGAAAATTAATGGAATCTTTACTGGAATTTCGGGTGGGAGATTTACTTCGCAGGCAGGAGCTGAAAGTGGCGGTTGCAGAATCTTGCACCGGCGGGCTGATCGGCCACCGGCTGACCAATATCCCCGGCAGCTCCGATTATTACCTGGGCAGCGTGGTGACGTATTCATTGCATGCCAAGGAACGCTGGCTGGGCGTGCAGCCACAAACGCTGGCTGCCCATGGCGCCGTCAGCCGGGAAACCGCATTGGAAATGGCCTGCGGCATCCGCACCGTGTTTTCGGTGGATTTTGGGTTAAACTATCTTATCGGTTTATCCATCACCGGTATTGCCGGGCCGGGCGGGGCGTTGCCGGGTAAACCGGTTGGCACGGCCTGGGTGGGTCTCTCCACCCCGGAAGGCGACCAGGCGCTGCCCATCTTCAGCCAGGGCAGCCGGGTGGAAAACAAGACCGCCTTTGCCGAACAAGCGTTGCTCGTCCTGATCAACCATTTGGAGGCGAGACTGCGCCTCGAAAAGTGAGGTTCGCGTGACCGGGAAAAAGAAAATTCTGATTCTCTCTGCGGATGCCGGTTTCGGCCATCGCTCTGCCGCAGAAGCGGTAGCCCAGGCATTGGAAGAAAACTTTGCCGATCAATGTACCGTGCGCATCCTCAACCCCCTGGATGCCCCCAATACGCCCGAATTCCTGCGGGAATCTCAATCCGATTACGACCGCATCGTCAAGGCCGCCCCCGAACTTTATAAACTGGGCTTCAACATCAGCGATGATACTTTCCCCGCCGCCATGATTGAAACCTGGATGACCGTGCTGCTCTACGGCGTAATGCGTGATCTCATCGAGGAACACCAGCCGGATGTCATCCTGACCACCTATCCGCTCTACCAGGCGCCGCTCACCGCGGTTTTCTCCATAAACGATTATGCCATCCCGCTGCTGGCGGTGGTCACAGATCTTTCCACCGTTCACCGCACCTGGTTTCATCCTTCCACCGATCTGTGCCTGGTGCCCAATGAAGGGGTATATAAGTTGGGGGAGGAAGCCAATATGTCTCCCGAGCGGCTTAGCATTACCGGCATCCCGGTCTCTCCGGCGCTCACTGAACCCGTGGCAGATCTGGGCACCCTGCGCCAAAGCCTGGGCTGGCTGCCAGAGCGCAGCACCTTGCTGGCTGTTGGCAGCCGGCGGGTGGAAAATATGCTGGAAACGCTGGATGTAATAAACCATTCGGGCTTTCCGCTGCAATTGGTGCTGGTGGCGGGCAATGATGAGGAACTTTACACCGAGCTGCAAGGCATGGAATGGCATTTACCCGTTCACCTGTATAAGTTTGTGGAGCGCATGCCCGATTTTATGCATGCCGCAGATCTGCTGATGTGTAAAGCCGGTGGATTGATTGTGACCGAAGCCCTGGCAGCCGGTTTGCCGATGCTCATTATTGATGCCATCCCCGGACAGGAAACGGGCAACGCTGAAATTGTGGTGGAAGGCGGGGCGGGCGAAATGGCCCTGGAACCCCTGCAAGCACTGAAAGTGCTTGCCCATTGGATGGTGGACGACGGAGCCTTATTGAAGGAGCGGAAAGCCCAGGCCCGCCGTTTGGGCACTCCGGATGCCGCGCGGCAGGTGGCCCAAAAAGTGATGGAAATGGCCGAGAGCGGCCCCCAAACCCAGGAACCCACCATCGGCCAGCCCTTGCTGATTGAGCTGCTTTCGCGCAACAAGGTCCCCTGGCAAAATCTCCTCAGCCGGGCAGGCCACAAGCGCGCCAAACCCGAGGAGAAATCTGCCCTCGAACATGACTGAACCCATCCACACGCTGGTATTGATCTCTGCCGGGGCGGAATGGCGCGCTCTCTTTCCCGGGCTGGCCGATGCACTTGCCGGGCGCAGCCCGTTGAACAGTTCCCCCTATGGCGAATGGTTTTCAGCATGCGTCAACCGGCAGCCGGTGGTCTTTTTCCACGGCGGATGGGGCAAGGTGGCGGCGGCAGCTTCCACGGAATATGCCATCAGTCGCTGGCAGCCGCAGCGCATTCTCAACCTGGGCACGTGCGGGGGATTTGCAGGCCGGGCCGCAGCCGGGGAGATCTTGCTGGCTGAAGAAACCCTGATCTACGACATTATCGAGCAAATGGGGGATCCGCTGGCTGCCATCCAGCACTACACCTGCGAGCCGCGCTGGCCTGCCCTGCCGGAAAACCTGCCCTGCGCCCTGCGGCGGGTGCGCCTCATCTCGGCAGATCGGGATATCCTGGTGGAGGATATCCCTGGCCTGGTGGATATGTACGGGGCAGTGGCTGCAGATTGGGAATCCGGCGCCATTGCCTGGGTGGCCCAACGTCACAATTTGCCCTGCCTCATCCTGCGCGGGGTGACGGATGTCGTCAGCGCGGACGGAGGCGAGGCTTATGGCAACATTGAAGTATTCCACAGCCGCTCCCGCCAGATTATGCAGCGCTTGATGGAATTATTGCCCTGGCTGGTGGAGTAATCCGCCGGGAGGGGGTTACCAGGCGGGGGAAAGAGAATTCGGTTTTAAGCCACGCCTCAATCTGAAAACACCGGCAAGTGGCCCAGTGAAATCACGTCTGACCACTTGGCCCGCTCGCCCTCGGTGAAGATGGCTGCTTCCGCAGTCACGCGCGCCCCGGCTTTGCTCATCAACAGCCGAATGCCCTGCAACGTAGAGCCGGTACTGATCACGTCATCCAAAATCACCACCCGCTTGCCTTCCATCAGGCGGCGGTCCTTTTCATCCAAAAAGAGCGTCTGCGGCTGCCCGGTGGTGATGGAGAGCGTCTCTGCCTGCAGAGCGTTGCCCATATAGGGCTTGTAGCTCTTGCGCAAGATGACGTAGGGCTTGCCCGTCACCACGGAGAGGGCGTGTGCCAGCGGGATGGACTTCGATTCCGCCGTCACCAGCACGTCATACTCCACCTGTTTCAACTTCTCTGCCAGGCTGCGGGCACAGGCCTGCACCAGGTCCGTATCCCCCAGGATGTTGAGAATGGCAATCCGTAAACCGGGTTTGATTTCAAACAAGGGCAGTTCCCGGTGGACACCGGCAATTTCAACCGCATACGTCTCTCGCTTTTCAGGCATGGCGTTCATTTCCTCCATCAACAGGATCAGTACCCGGCGGAGCGGGTGAATTTCTGAAATTTGACACCTTTCGGGCGTCTGCCTCAAGGGGGCAAGCTCCGATGGCGAATTCGATTTAGTTTATCACAAGATGACCTGGCAAGGTTTTCCCTCCCCCAAAAAATACTGGAATTCATCTGGTTTCGCATGACGAGTGTCACTTGTGCAGTTTCCGTTGTTAGATTATCATCTAACGCAGCGGAGAGATGAGCATGGAAATACAAAAAACCCCCCAACTGACCTGGATCAGCGGCACAGCCTTTGATTTATTCATCAGCCTGTATGTATTGCACCACCCGGACCGCTTCGGCCTGCGCGCCTCCTGGGCGGCGGGGGTGCGCTCCCGCCTGCCGCAAGCTGACCGGGAGTTCCTGGAGCGGGCGCAAAACTTCCTGGCCGCACCGCTCAGTTGGCTGCTCTCCATCGGAAATGACCTTTCCGCCAGGGCTGCCCTGCACGCCCTGGCAGAATTGCCCGCCGCGGAGCGCCTGGCTGCCCTGACCCGTAACGCAGACCCCTCCAAAGATTTTCTGCTTGTGATCCGTAAAATTCAGCAAACCGGGGCTTTCTCCGCGGAAGATGTGCAAATTGTAGCCAATGAATACTCCCGCCGTTCGGGAGAGATGCGCCCGCAGGCGGCCATTGAACTTTGCAAAGCCTGGTGTCAGCCGGCAGATTTTGGCCGGGATTATTTACAAGCCCTGAACAGCTATTACGCAGTCTTTTTTGAAGAGGAGGAGCGGCGCATCCAACCCGCCCTGGCTTCCGGCCTGGCGGAGGCCCGCTCCCTGGCGGGGCAATTGCCCCTGCCAGAATTGTTGGAGCGCCTGACGCATGGTGTACATTCGGTCAACTGGTACACCGCCCGGGAAATCATCCTG
>CALESS010000111.1 GCA_937907495.1 uncultured Anaerolineaceae bacterium | reverse complement strand
CCCCCATCCATTCCCGCCTTGCATTTCTACTGGTAAATGACTGTCTTGCATGGAATTTTCCGCCCCCGCCAATCAAAACTTATTGAATGAAGTGCTGCCCTTCGTCAACCGGGTGATGGCTGTTGAAGATATCACCGACGGGGGAGCCCACGATCAATTTGCTTTGCGGTTCCGCGGCCGCCTGCGTTCGGAAGATACCGCTGCCGCATACGATCAACTGGCCAATGCGCTGCGCCCGCTGGAATTGACCCCCATGTTTCGGAAAGACGAAGGCAGGCACAGTATCCTCATCCTGGAGGGGGTTTACAGCCAGAAACGCGCCAATCCAATCATCAACCTGGGCCTGTTCATCCTGACCCTGATGAGCGTGCTGCTTTCCGGCGCGCTGTTCGGCCTGTCTGAGCCACTGCCGCAGGGGTTCTTCCCGGCGGCGCTGGCGCTCATCGAACGCGGCTGGCCATTTGCCGTAAGCCTGATCGCCATCCTGGGCGCCCACGAACTCGGCCATTACTTTGCTGGCCGGGCGCACGGTGTCAACGTCACCCTGCCCTATTTTATCCCCTTCCCCTTCAGCCCATTTGGCACCCTGGGGGCATTCATCAACATGAAGGAGCCGCCCAAGAATCGCCGCCACCTGCTGGATATTGGCATTGCCGGACCGCTGGCAGGGTTAATCGTTGCCATCCCGGTCACGCTGATCGGCCTCTCCCTTTCCCGGTTGGATGTCATCAGCCTGGAGCCTGGCTTTGGCTTTACCATTGAGGGCAATTCCATTTTGTACCTGGCACTCAAATACCTGACCTTTGGCCAGTTATTGCCGCAACCTGTCAGCTATGGGGACATGCCCGCCATTTTATACTGGCTGCGTTATTTTTTCACCGGCCAACCTGTCCCAATGGGCGGCCTGGATGTGATTATTCACCCGGTTGCCTGGGCGGGCTGGGCGGGCATCCTGGTGACAGCCATGAACCTGATTCCCGCCGGTCAGTTGGATGGCGGTCACATGATGTACGTGCTGCTGGGCCGCCAGAGAGCCGCCCGCCTTTTCCCGGTCATCCTGGTGATCCTGTTCGGGCTGGGTTTTTTCTGGAACGGCTGGTGGCTGTGGGTTGCACTGATTTTCTTCCTTGGGCGCAGTTATGCCGAACCGCTGGATCAAATCACCGAACTGGATGGGAAACGCAAAGCCCTGGCGGTGCTGGCGTTGGTGATCTTCATCCTGGTCTTTGCTCCGGTTCCCCTCATCCTGGTTCAATAGCTGCCCTGATCCCGTCATCCATCTCAAATCCACCCTGGTATGGAAACACCGCCGGGACCATTCCCCAAGGGTCGCGGCGGTGTTCTTGATAGTGCTGGAAACTAGTGGCGGCGGTTCACACCCAGGAGGGTGCTTAATATCACGCTGACAATGGAGACGATCAACGCGCCGAGGATCGCGCCCCAAAAAGTGGTCGTGAAGCCAATTTCAAACGAATTGCCGATGACACCCGTCAGCCAGAACAAAAGGGCGTTAATCAGCACCGTCCCCAGGCCGAGCGTTAAGATCACCACCGGGCAGCCGAGCGTTTTAACTACCGGGCCAAGAATGGCATTGACCAGGCCAAAGATCAGCGCCAACCAGATGAAGTCCAGCCAATTCCCCGTCTGGGGTTGAATACCATTTCCGTTGAGCAGGAAAACGGCCACATACAACGCAACCGCATTAATCGCCAATCGCAACAAAAATCGTTTCATCGTTTTATCTCCTCTCTCTATTTACGCAAAAAAGGCCCCCGGGTTGCATCTCAAACGATGGGTGCATCCATCCAGATGAGGGTGTTAATCTTGCTGAATCCAGCCCGCACGAAAGCGCTCTCGCCCCGGTCAGCCGGGAAATTCACCACCACGGGCCGGTGAGTGGGCAATCGCCGGCGCATGAAGCGCAGCAAAGCACACAGGGTTTCCTCATCCCCTTCATCCTGGAGGACCGGCCACAGGGCTTCCTGGTGGAAGCGGGCCTCGGCCCAACTGATGGCACCCGTCAACTCGCCATCCCGCCAGGCGCACCAGTTCTCCACCCGCTCATTGCGGAAGTAATGCACCACCCAAGGCCACCAACCTGGCAAAAACGTATCCAACTTGAAGAACAGGTTCCAGGCCACCGCTTCCGAATAGGTGGTTTGCAGCCAGGCTCGCTGCTGGGGCCAATCTTCCTGCCGGCGGGGGCGAATGTGGATATTCTTCGGCATCTGACCGATCAATTGCCCCCCGCTGGCCCGCCAGAGCGTGCGCACCGCCTGGTGCCGAAAGCCCAGCGTCTCATATAAATGGATGGCGGGCAGGTTATCCTGCCGCACTTGCAGCCAGGCCGCCTGGGCTTTCTGCTGGCGGATGTGCGCCATCCCTTGCTCGGTCATGAACCGGCCAATTCCCCGCCGGCGGTATTCCGGGTGTACGGCAACATTACAGATCAGGTAGATCCACTTGCCAGATTTCTGATAGGGCACCAGGGTCACATTGCCAACAATTCGCTCCCCATCCAGGTAAACATAGCCATGCAGCGGCATCGCCACCCACTCATTACTGCCGCGCACCCAGACAATCTGGCGCACATCTCTGGCTGCCCGGCGGATCTGGCGCAAATACTCATGACCATCCTCATCCATTTGCTCGCCAAAGCAAATTTCGATCAAATCGGCGATCTGCCCCAGGTCCTGCTCGATATCCACTTTGCGGATGGGCAGGGCGGGATTATTTGCGTCGGTTAAAATTGCCACGTCAGCCATAAGCCTATTCTACACTAAATGAGAATTTTGGCGCACCCGGCGGCCCCAATCTTGCACATACCTTTCTTACAGACTTCTAATATTCTTCATTTGCGTTGTTAATCTGATGGATGCTATAATCCACCCAGGTTCTTTTGTTTCGATTCGAAAGGTACTGACTCCTATGATGCGATTTGATCGTTTTACCGAACGCGCCCAGGAAGCCGCTCAACGGGCTGCCGAGATCATCCAGCGCTACGGCCACAACCAGATTGATACCGAGCACATCCTGCTCGCTCTGATTGAGCAGCCACAGGGCGTCATTCCACAAATTTTGGAATTCCTGAAGGTGGATGCCACGGCATTGGCTGACCGTCTGGATTACATCTTGCGCACCAGCCCCAAGGCCAGCATTTTTGGCGGCGGCGCCGGGCAAATATTTATCACTCCACGCGTCAAACGCGTGATTGACCTGGCCAACGAGGAAGCCAGCAAGCTCAAAGATGAATACATCTCAACCGAGCATCTCTTCCTCGCCATCCTGACCGAGAAGAATACCCCGGCTGCCCGCCTGTTGGAAGGCGCCGGGCTTACCCGCGATCGGGTCTTCGACGCCATCCAACAGATGCGCGGCGGACAGCGGGTGACCGACCCCCAGGCCGAAACCCGCTACCGCACGCTGGAAAAATACTCCCGCGACCTGACCCAACTGGCGCGCGAAGGTAAACTGGATCCGGTGATCGGGCGGGATAATGAAATTCTGCGCGTCATGCAAATCCTCTCCCGCCGCACCAAGAACAACCCGGTGCTGATCGGGGAAGCCGGCGTGGGCAAGACGGCCATCGTCGAAGGCCTGGCGCAGAAAATCGCCAGCAACGACGTCCCGGAAATCCTGATCGGCAAGCGGGTCACCTCCCTCGACCTGGGCGCCATGATTGCTGGCTCCCGCTTTCGGGGCGAGTTTGAAGAACGCCTGAAGGCCGCCATCGAAGAAGTGCAACGATCTGAAGGGGAAATCATCCTCTTCATTGATGAATTGCACACCGTTGTCGGCGCAGGCGCCGCCCAGGGTGCGATGGATGCCTCCAATATGCTCAAGCCGGCCCTGGCGCGCGGTGAACTGCAATGCATCGGCGCCACCACCCTGGATGAATTTCACAAATACATTGAAAAAGAT
>CALESS010000110.1 GCA_937907495.1 uncultured Anaerolineaceae bacterium | reverse complement strand
CATCTGGCTCACCGGGCGGTTCAAGCGAAACGTCATTTTCTGGGGAGCCGTGCTGTTATGGGCGGTCAGGTCAACCCATAATTTGCCCTCGGCCAGCCTCAGGAATAATTGATCCTCCGACAGCGGACCGATCTTGAATTCCAGCAGCACCCGCAATGGTTTTCCGTAAAACAAATTTCCAAACACCAGTGGATTTTCGATGGTCAGGGTACTGGTATCCGGCGCCAACCGATAACCATAGCGCAACTCCACGCCGTCATCACAATTGTACTCAAATCGCAAATTTCGGGAGTACAAAACCGAGGAATTCCTCGCCTGGATTTCAAAAAACCGCCGCAGGTCTTTGGGCTGGCTCACAAATGTCGCACTTCCGCCCGCCAGGCTGGATACCTTATCCAGGAATTCATCATTCCAATCCGATCCCAAGCCAATTCCGTGGATGGATATCCCTTCCAGGCCAGCAGCCCGGGCCAGTTCAAAACAACTATCCTCATCCCCATAGGTATGTCCGTCTGTCAATAAAATCAACGTGCGCTGCGAGCGGCCAATCCGGCTGACACGCAGCAAATTCATCCCGGCTTCCAATCCGTGGAAAATTTCCGTCCCCCCGCCCGTGCTGATCATCGAGATTTCCTGATCCACCCGGTTGGCATCCGACACCCGGGAAAGCGGCACCACCACCTCGGCTCGGTCGCTAAACGTGACAATAATGATCAAGTCCTGGGGCCGTAACTGGCGGATAAAGTGCATCAGGTTTGATTTGACCATATCCATCCGCTGACCGGCCATCGAGGTGGAGCGGTCAATCACCAGGCAGTAAACGGTTGGGGGAATCTGTGCCGGGTCCAGGTCCTGGGTGCCCGCAAACTCCAACAGCGTATAGATCAATTGCGGTTCTTCAATTGCCTGCACCGCGCTCCGGCTATATTGAATGGAAACCCGGATCGGGCTAACCCTGGCTTCGGCAGGCAATTGGGCATCATAATCTTTACGCTTTTGCGGGATGGATAAAACCGCATACGCTTCTTGAATCTTCATGAAGCGTTCATGAGCGGTGGGAGAAGGGTTGGCATCCGGGTGGTAAAGACGTGCAGCCTGAAAATAGGCGCTCCGAATATCCTCCGGACTGGCGTCCCAGGCGATGCCAAGGATTTCATAGAAATCAGATGCCATTATCCAATCCCTTCGAGCCAGGTATCAGGCATAAAACTGCAAGACGATCGCCGTGATATTGTCGGTTCCGCCATTGCGGTTGGCAGTTTCCACCAGTTCATGGGCGGCTGCGGAAGGCGTGGCCGCGGAAGTCACAATGCGGAAAATTTCGCCTTCGGGTATCAGCCCCCATAAACCATCACTGCACAGTAAAATGTAACCCGGACGGGGAACCTGGTGCGTATTGATATCAGGCTTGAACGGTTCCGCCTGTCCCAGCGCCCGGTATAACACATTGCGCTGCGGGTGAACCGCTGCCTCCTCCTCTGTCAACTGGCCCAGTTCAACTAATCTGCGCACAAGTGAATGATCTTGTGTCACCACCTGGCAGCGGCCATCCGGGTACATGAAATAAGCCCGGCTGTCGCCGATCTGCACGATGATCACCTTATCGCCAATGAGCATGGCAGTCGTCAGGGTGGTTCCTCCACCCGGTGCCTGGCGGGTGACTGCATACTGGGCTTCCCGCACCGCGGATTCCATTAGCTCATGGATGGGTTCATTGCGGTTTTCGGATGATTTTGTCAGCATGGGGGAGAAAAGACGGTTCAGGATTACATCCGCCATCACCCGCGCCGCTGTTCCGCTCGCCACTTCTCCGTGCTGATGCCCTCCCATGCCATCCGCCACAATAAACAGGCCGAATGCCAGGTCATCCTTGCCATCTGCCAGCAGGGAATTAAAGATAAATAAAGTATCCTCGTTATGATCCCGGATTTTGCCCGCAGACTGCCCAACCCCTACCCCCACTTGAAGCGGGAGGAATCGGGTCTGCACACTTTCAATCCCCACCAGTTGTGCTTCTGAAAGCGGCTTGGTCTGGATATCTTCCAGCACCGGTTTCTCCCCATTACCCTTTGACCCGCCGAAGATCGAGGAAAGAGATTGAAGAAATGATTTTGAAGCAGCCGCATCGGATTCACCCGACTTGCCGCTTCCCAACAGACGCTGCCAAAAACCCGGCATTCTTCCTCGCTTTCTCAGGCCAGCAAAGCATACAAGATATGATCGCAAGATCCCAAATAAACCACATCATTATGAATAAACGAGCTGCCCGTAATCGGGCCGCCGGTATTAAACCGCCAGCGCAGCCGGCCTGTGCGGCTCTCCAGGCTGTAAAAGCTGCCATCCGCTGCACCTACATAGACCGAATCTTTATAAACCGCCGGAGAACCGCTGACCTGGTGATCGGTATGGAACCGCCACAGTTCGCGGGCATTCGATGCATCCAGGCAATAAATGAAATCATCCGCCGAACCAAAGATGACCGAATTTTCCGCTTTAACCGGGGAAGAAACGGAACCTTTGCCCATTCGAAACCGCCAGATATTCCAACCGGCCTTGGCGTCCACGGCATACGCTGTTCCATCCAGCGAGGTGATGTACACCACCCCCTTATCCACCAGCGGGGAGGCGGTAATGGCCCGTTTTGCCTGGAAGCGCCACTTAACCTGGCCGCGAAAATCTACACAAAACAATTCGCCTGCTTCACAACCAAAGTAGATGAATTCATTGGTAATGGAAGGTGTGGAGCGAATCGCCCCGGATGATTCCACCCGCCAGGTTCGATTCCCGCTCATCACATTCACGGCATGTAAATAACAGTCATCACTGCCGATGAAAATATGGCCTTCTGCCAGGCGTGGAGAAGTACGCACCGCACCGTTTGTGGTAAAGGTCCAATTCAGCTTGCCCGTGCGGGCGCTGATGGAATACAGGTTATGATCCGAAGAGCCAAAATAAACCAGGTTGTCATAAACCAGTGGCTTGCTGACAATCCCTCCCTGTGCCGGGAATTTCCATAAGAATTCTCCGTTGCTGGCCTGCACTGCATACAGGTTATTATCATAAGCGCCAACATACACCACCCCATTTTCAATGGTCGGCGTGCCGCGGATTTCATCTTCGCACTTAAAAGTCCACAATGGCTTGACCGCCGCCTCTTGCACATTCACCGCAGCCTGGATGGAAATTCGCCCCAGATCGCCCGTTTTGCGTGCCACCCCGACCAAGCCCTCTTTCCTTGACACCGCAAGCTGGGACCG
>CALESS010000109.1 GCA_937907495.1 uncultured Anaerolineaceae bacterium | reverse complement strand
GATATCGGCGTGGCGATGGGTATCACCGGCACCGATGTAGCCAAAGAGACCGCCGATATGGTGCTGACGGATGATAACTATGCCAGCATCGTGGCGGCCATCGAACAGGGCCGGGTTATTTACTCCAATATCCGCAAGTTTGTCTATTACTTGATCTCGTGCAATATGGCCGAAATCATGATCATCTTCTTTGGCACGCTCATCACGGGGGCTTCACCGCTGGCGGCCATTCAACTGCTGTGGTTGAACCTGGTGACAGATGGCGCCCCAGCCCTGGCCCTGGCTACCGAAAAGGGCGACCCGGATATCATGACCCAGCCCCCCCGCCCGACAAACGAGCCGATCATCAACAAGCAGATGCGCTGGGGTATCTTGGTGCAAACCATTGCCATCACCGCCGTGACCCTGGGCGCCTATTTTATCGGTGTGTGGGCCGATCCGCAGCACATGGAATTTGCTGAAACCATGGCCTTCGCCACCCTCTCCATTTCCGAGCTATTCCGGGCCTACACGGCTCGCTCGGAGTTCTACCCGCTGTTGAAGATTGGCATCTTCACCAACAAGTGGATGAACTACGCTGTGTTATCCTCGCTGGTCATGATTCTCCTGATCATCTATGTGCCTTTCCTCAATCCGATCTTCAAAACCCAACCCCTGGGCTGGGCACAATGGCTGGAAATCATCCCGCTGCTCCTGGTGCCTTCCATCGCCGCCGAAGTGACCAAAGCCTTCCAGGGCCGCCGCAACCGGGTACAACCCGCCTAGCTCCGGTTTATTTCACCAACCAATCCCGAGGGGGTCACCCCCCTCGGGATTTTGATTTGGCTCCCCCGCCCTTGCCGGGGGCGAAGGATTGGGGCGCCATCTGCAGGCCCCGGCAAGATTGCTCTCCAGCCCGAACCTCCAGAAAATCCACCCGGTTTCGGCTCCGGCCGCAAAACCCTCTGTTCAGAATCCTCTGAAATCAGTACAATGTCTACACAAGATTTTTTTCGGGAGGCTGGAAAATGCAACAGCTCATCAATCTGATTCGCTCCCAGGGGAAAAACCTGGGCGGCGGCATCCTCAAAGTGGATGGTTTTATCAATCACCAGGTTCACCCGGACCTGATGGATGCCTGCGGCGCAGAATTTGCCCGGCGTTTTGCCCATGTGGGTGCCACCCGCATCCTGACCGCCGAGATCTCCGGCATTGCCCCGGCCCTCATGACAGCCCGGCACCTCAACCTGCCGGTGGTTTATGCCCGCAAATCCAAACCCATCACCATGCCGGATACGGTTTACCTGACCGTGGCGCCATCCCACACCAAGGGCAGAATGGTGGAGTTAATTGTCTCGCCGGAGTACCTGGCGCGTGGCGAAAAGGTGCTGATCATTGATGACTTCCTGGCCTCCGGCTCCACCATCCTCGGCCTGGTCCGCCTGACCGAGGCCGCCGGTGCAGAGATTGTGGGCATCGGCACCCTGATTGAAAAAATCTTTGAAGGCGGCCGGGCAGCCCTGGAACCCTTGGGCGTCCCCATCGAATCCCTGGTGACCATCACCTCACTGGATAATGGCAAGATCGAGATTGCGGACTAGGCCCAGCATGACCGATGCCATCGCCATCCTCGATTTTGGCTCTCAATACTCGCAGCTCATCGCCCGAAAAGTGCGCGAGGCGAATGTATATTGCGAGTTGTTCCCCTGGGATGCACCCGCTGAGACGGTGCAGGCCCTCCAACCCAGGGGCTATATCCTCTCGGGCGGGCCGGCTTCCGTCTATGAACCGAACGCCCCCTTCATCCAGGATTTTGTGCTGCAGGCGGGCGTTCCGGTGCTGGGCATCTGCTACGGCATGCAAGCCCTCACGCATCAACTGGGAGGGGTGGTGGCCCCTTCAACAGAGCGCGAATATGGCGATGCCCTGGCCAAGACAGTTGCGCCCAATCCCCTGCTGCCACCGGATACCTACCAGGTCTGGATGTCTCACGGTGACCGCATCGAGCGCCTGCCGGAGGGTTTCCACGCCCTGGCGCGCAGCGGAAATTCGCCGTATGCCGCAATGGGAGACCCCTCCCGCGGCCTGTATGGCGTGCAATTCCATCCGGAGGTGCATCACACCCCCCGCGGCAAGGAGATTCTGCGCCGCTTCGTGGTTGAGATTTGCCATGCCCAACCCACCTGGACGCCGGATTCGATCATTCAGCAGGCAGTGGAACAGATTCGCCGCCAGGTGGCGGATGCACCGGTACTGGCGGCGGTCAGCGGGGGTGTGGATTCGAGCGTGGCGGCGGCCCTGGTGCAACGCGCGGTGGGGGATCAACTGGTGTGCGTGTTTGTGGATAACGGCCTGCTGCGCAAGGATGAGCGCGCCCAGGTGGAAACCGCCTTCCGCCAACACCTCGGTGCCCGCCTGGTGGTGGTGGATGCTGCAGATACCTTCCTGAATGCCCTGGCCGGGGTGACCGAACCCGAGAAAAAGCGGAAGATCATCGGCGCCACCTTTATCCGCACTTTTGAAGCCGAAGCCCGCCAGCAGGGCCAGCCCGATTTCCTGGTGCAGGGAACCATCTACCCGGACGTGGTGGAATCCAGCGCGCCGGAACGCAGCAAGGCACAAAAAATCAAAACTCATCACAACGTGGGCGGATTGCCGAGTGATTTGTCCTTTCGCCTGGTGGAACCACTGCGCTACCTGTTCAAGGACGAGGTGCGGGCGGTGGGCGAAGCACTGGGTCTGCCGGTGGAACTGGTCTGGCGGCAGCCCTTCCCCGGGCCGGGTTTGGCCGTACGCTGCCTGGGAGAGGTGACCGCCGAGCGCCTGGAGCATCTGCGGGCGGCGGATGACATCTTCATCGGTGAGCTGATTGCAGCCGGGCTGCTGCACACCAAGCTTGCCGAGGGTGAATGGGGCATATCGCAGGCTTTTGCCGCCCTGCTGCCGGTGCGCTCGGTGGGCGTGATGGGCGACCAACGCACCTACCAGGAGGCGGTGGTCTTGCGGGCCATCACCACCGAGGACTTTATGACCGCCGATTGGGCGCGGCTGCCCCACGAGGTACTGGCGCGGGTTGCCAACCGCATTGTCAACGAGGTCAAAGGCGTCAACCGGGTGGTGTATGATGTTACCAGTAAACCACCCGCCACCATCGAATGGGAGTAAAATAATAGGGGCGGTGAGGCAGCAAAAGCTGCCCGCCGCGTCGTGTAGAGCTTTACCTGCCCCCTTCTTCTCGCCCAAGGTATTCCCGGGCGGGGAAGAGATCACTCTGTAACACCAGATGAGATTGTTACTGAAAAAAATTGGCCTAATTCTACTGATTGCTTGCCTGCTGGCGGGGGGGCTGCTTCAACTTGCCTCGGCCCAGTCCGTGAACCACCTGGTGATCTCCCGGCCCGATGCCAGCCTTTTCCCACGGGTGACTTTCACCCTGGAAGCTTATGATTCCTCCGGCAACTTTGCCACCGATCTACGGCCTTCCAACCTGTACATTTTGGAAGATGATTTCCCCGTTCAACTGGATGAGCTTGACCTGACCCAACCCGGACTGGAATTGGTGGTCGCCATTAATGCCGGGCCTTCGCTGGGGGTGCGCAATAACGGCCTCACCCGCTTTGAGCGGCTCATCACCCATTTGCTGAACTGGGTGGATGAGATGCCGGGGAACAGCTCGGATGAACTTTCGCTCGCCACCCTGACGGGGTTGCAAATCATCCGCCAACCCGACCCGGCACAATTGAGAAGGGCGTTGGAGGAATATGCGCCTGACCTCAACCGGGCACAACCCAACCTGGCCGCCC
>CALESS010000108.1 GCA_937907495.1 uncultured Anaerolineaceae bacterium | reverse complement strand
ATCGACGCGTCTCGAGAAGTAGCTTGCCGAACCTGGAGATCTGAAAACATATGGATGGTTTATTGGAGGGGCGGCCGATTGAACATACGGAAGGCCAGGTTACTCAACCAGCGGATGATTCTTTCGCGCAGCGAGAGGTGCGTTTTTACATTGAGAGCCTGGTTCATGGCGAACAGGCTGTCCATGGGTTTGCCCTGGCGCATGCGGATCGAGGAAATGTTCTTCATGACCAGACTGTAGAATTCCAATTCATTGGATGTTTTAAATATTTCCGCAGCCTGGAGAAATAAATCAACCGCTTCGGGCAGGTGATTCAACGCTTGCTGGGCAGCAGCCTGGTTGCCAAGGGATTGGGCCTGGCGGCTGGCATCTCCGGCTTCTTTGAAAACGATCTCGGTACCGCTGGCGGCAGCCAGGGCTTCGGCGGGCTTACCAGCCTGGAGCAAGGCGACACTCTGATTATTGCGTGCTTCGGCTGCCAGAACCAGATCTCCGGTATGTGTGAATTCTGCGGCGGTTTGCTGGAAAAGCTCAGCAGCCAGCTCAAATTCTTCATCTTTGAAGAATTGCATGGCTTGTTCGGATGTGAGTTTGGGGTCTGGATTGGTCATGGTTTTCCGTTGATGCTAATAGGTTATTTCCAGCAGGCTTTCGGCGATCTGGCGCATTTTCACCACCGTGATGGAACTCAGGCGGTGGGCCAGTTCCAGGTAGGGTTCATTGACGGGTTTGCAGATGAAATCCCGAATGGAGGGGTCGAGGGCCAGGAATTTTGTGAATTCCAGTTGGCGGTTGCGCCACTCACCGATGGGGCCGTGATTATCAAAAAATTCTTTGAGAGGGATTTGCAACGCCTCGGCGATAATCTCCAACTCCGGCAGGGGAATGGGCTGATCGCCCTGTTCCCGCAGGCGCAATGTCTCCTCGGAAAGCCCCGTTTTCTCTGCCAATTCGGCGAAGGAAAGGTTGAGATTGGTGCGCGTCAAGCGCAGTCGGGCGGCAATCATCTTATTGCGAATGTTGAGCAGGCGTTTCTTTTCAATGATGCCAGGCCCTTCTTCTTTGGTGGAAAGAAGATCCTGTGACCAGAAGTGCTCAAATGGCAGGTCAAGATAGAAGGCGAGGGCTTCCAGTTGGGGCAGGGTGGGCGCCAGCCGGCCGCTTTCAATTGCCGAGACTTGCTCTGGAAGCAGGCACATGGCATTGGCGCATTCCTCGATGGTGCGACGGTGCGCCAGGCGAGCATCATACATCATCGCTCCCAATTTCCGGGTGCGTATACTGATCAATTGCTGATTTTTATCCATGGTCATCCGTTCCCTGATTGCAGATCAGTAATTCTTATGTCAAAGTTGGAAGATACGATCTTGTGTTGGTAATTATAGCACTTTCATATGGCCTAATGACGGCGCTGGTTCAGGAACTCGCCCAGGTTGGCGCCGAAGACTTCGGGAGGGAGGCGGAAGCCGGCAACTTCAAGGCGCGGGTAAAACAATGGGCGGATGCCGGTCGGTTTCAATTCACCCAGGATTTTGCCATCCTGCCCGACGCCGGATTGAGTGAACTTGAAAATTTCCGTCATCACCACCGTATCCCCTTCCATGCCGGAGACTTCCGTGATGGAGGTAACCCGGCGGGAGCCATCCCGCAGGCGGGACTCGTGGACGATTAAATCCACCGCGGCTGCAATTTGCTCCCGGACGACTTTCAGTGGCAGGTCAACACCTGCCATAAGGCACATTGTTTCCAATCGGGAGATGGTATCGCGGGGAGAGTTGGAGTGCAGGGTGGTAAGTGAGCCGTCATGCCCGGTATTCATAGCCTGGAGCATATCCAGGGCTTCGCCGGAGCGGACCTCACCGATAACTATCCGATCGGGACGCATGCGCAAGGCATTCTTCACCAGGTCGCGAATGGTGACGGCGTTGCGTCCCTCGGAGTTGGCGGGTTTGGACTCCATGCGCACCACATGCTCCTGCTGCAACTTCAACTCGGCGGCATCTTCGATGGTTACAATGCGTTCATCATCCGGGATGAAGCCTGAAAGCACATTGAGCAGGGTGGTTTTACCGGAGCCTGTTCCACCGGAGATGATGCAGTTCAAGCGGCTGACCACACAGGCCTGGATAAAATCTGCCATGTTTTTGGTGAGGGTGCCAAAGCGGATGAGCTGGTCTACGGTGAATTTCTCTTTTTGGAACTTACGAATGGTAACGGTTGGGCCATCAATGGCTACTGGCGCAATAACTGCGTTGACGCGCGAGCCATCGGGCAGGCGGGCATCCACGGTGGGGCTATCGTGGTCAATCCGCCGCCCGAGTGGCAGGATGATGCGGTCAATCAGGCGGACCACTTGTTCATCATTTTCAAAGGTGATGTTGGTTTTGACCAGCCGCCCTTTGCGCTCGATGAAGACTGATTTGGGGCCGTTGACCATGATTTCATTAATTTCCGGGTCGTCCAAGAGGG
>CALESS010000107.1 GCA_937907495.1 uncultured Anaerolineaceae bacterium | reverse complement strand
AGGTGATAGATGGCCTCTTCCGGGTGGGTGTGGCTGAAATATTCTGCCGCCTTGCGGTGCAGCGCAGCAGCTTGCTGTGGGTCCCGCTGGATTTGCGCCCGCAAAAAGTCATGGAACAGGCGCTGATAGCGGTAGGTACCCTCCCCCACCTGTTCGATGAAGAAGCCGGTTTCGAAAAGCCAGGGGAGCATCCCCAGGCTGTCTGCACCGGACAGGGCTTCGCAGGCCGCGGCGTCCATTTGCCTTAAAACGGCACTGGTGAGCAAGAATTTCTGGATGGGCAGGGGCTGGCGGGCCAGTACATCGTTTGCCAGGTAATCGAACAGGTCCTCCAAGGTGTCCGGGAAGTGATCCAACGCTTCATCCAGGCCGGGCATGGCACCGCTCTGCAGGCTCTGCCAGACCATTTGCAGGGCAATGGCCCAGCCATCCGTTTCGGCTTTCAGGCGTTCGGCCTGCTCCCGCTGCATGGGGATGTGATAGAGGTCGGTAAACAGGGTCTGGATTTCAGCCACCGTGAAGGCCAGGTCGCCGCTGGAAATGGGCAGCACCTGGGCTTTGACACGCCAACGTTTCATGGCGGCGGTGGAGGGGATTTGACGGGTGGCAAGGATCAGGCTGAAATTCGGCGGGCGGTAATCCACCAGCCGCTCCACCAGGGCAATGATCTCCGGCACATCCATTACCAGGTGATAGTCATCCAGCACCAGCACGGCGGGGCCATCCAGCCCGATGGTCAGGGCGTTGATGAGCGGGGTGAGGATGGCAGTGGAAACCCGACCGCCGCTTTCCTCCAGGGTGCGCAGGGCGTTATCGCCGAGGTGGGCGCCTCCGAGGTTGAAGGCGGAAAGCAGGTGGGCCAAAAACACCAGCGGATCGCGATCCGGCTCGGTGATGGTGTACCAGAAGAAGTTCTGCACCTGACCGGCCAGTTCTGCCAGCAGAGTGGATTTACCATAACCTGTCCCGGCCTGCACCAGCACCAGCGGATAGTTCGTCACCGAGCCGAGCCGCTCCAGCAGGCGCGGGCGGGGCAGCAGCCCTTTGCGCCCGGCCTGGGGCGGAATTAATTGGCTTTGAATGACCAGGTCTCGGATGGCCATGGAACGACTAGTGTTTCACTTCCAGGGTGGGGCGCGTCAGGCGTACAATGCCGCCATGGGTGGTTTTTACGCACCCCTGCAAGCTAATGTATTGCAAGTTGTTCAACTTCTTGAGGAATTTCAAACCCGGGTCGGTGATGCGGTTGCAAAAGCTCAAATCCAGCCAGATCAAGCGTGGGAAGGATTCCAGGTACGCCAGGCCTTTGTTGCTCAAATCACACGAGGAGAGGTTGAGGTATTGTAAATTTTTGAGGGCAGTCACTTTCTTCAAACCATCGTCGGTCACGCTGCGGTTCTCGGAAAGGTTAAGATAGACCACTTGCGTCAGCCCCTCCAATTCCCGCACCAGGGCCAGCAGCTCAGCGTCATCCTTCAGACGGGCGCGCACCTGGATTTCATCCCCCTCCGGGAAATGCAGGATGCCGGGGCCGCGATCCAGCTCATACCAGGTGTCATCCCGGCCGCCGGGCCGGCGGTGCAGTACCCAGAGTTCCAATTCGGTGATCAGTTTCTCGCTCATCCGGTTTCCTCCATCGGCTGCAAGGCCTTTCGGCTGACGAAGATCCACATAGCCAGGGCAATAAAGGCGATCATGCCGATTATGCCGGTCGGTGCCGGGCCGAGCAGGGGAGAGGGTTGACCGAGGATAAAAAGCATGCCAATCGCGGCAATGCCGTTGATGGCCGCGTGGCCGATCACCGCCGGCCAAACCGAACCGCCGCGCAGGGTGACCCAGCTTAACAGCGCCCCGGCAGCCACACAGAAGACTACCATCAGCAGCATCCCCAGCCAGGGCGCGCCAGGGTAATCCAAACCGTAATTGTGCCCCATGGCGATGATCGGCCAGTGCCAGATGCCCCAAATGACGCCAGAGATCAGCACCGCTTTACGCCCGCCGAGCGGCATCAATTTTGGCAGCAAGTAACCCCGCCAGCCGAACTCCTCACCGAAGGTGAAGATGCCATTCAAAATAGGCGAAAGAAGGAGCGCCTGCACAAATTGGAGGAGCGCCAGAACCTGGATCGAAAAAGGCAGCGGAGTATTGGCGGCAACTGCGGCAATTTGGGCGGCAAACAGCTTCATCGCCGGGTCAAAATACTGCGGCATCACCAGGAAAAACACAACCGCCCCGGCAACCGTCAGCAAACCCGGCAAAACCCAGGCAGCCAACCAATAGGGCCAGCCGCGCTTGAATTTTGGCCGCAGGGTTGTGTTCTGCCAGCCTTCACGGGTGACCAGGCGCGTCAGGATGTTAGCCAGGGTTGGAGCCATCATATACCCCCCCGCCAGCACCACCAACGCCAGGGTAATATTGGTGAACGGGATCAGCACCGGAGAGTGGACCAGGCCGCCATTAAGAGCCAGCACCAGTGCCAGCGCCCAGGCGATGCCAAATGCAAACCCCAGGAAGATCAGGGTACGTTTCAAATCAATTTTGTTTTCCATGTCAGATTTACCTCAGGTTTGATTATAATAGCAAAGGAGATTTCTCACCCACCCATCGCGGACAGGTGGCAGCCACCCCCCCCGTATTGCCCCTCCCCGGCAGCCACGCTCCATCCAATCTCTTCGCCAAGGATGACATCCATGCCCAAAGCCGATTTTCACTTTCCCCCCGGTTTTTTGTGGGGTTGCGCCACTGCTGCCCACCAGGTGGAAGGCCGCAACAAGAACAATGATTGGTATGCCTGGGAGCAGATTCCCGGCAAAATCCAGGATGGCAGCCGATCCGACCGGGCCAGCGATTGGTGGAGCGGACGCTGGAAGGAAGATTTTGACCGGGCTGCAGAAACCGGTCAGAACGCTCACCGCCTCTCCATCGAATGGAGCCGGGTACAGCCCGCCGCCGACCGTTGGGATGAGGATGCCCTCGATCACTACCGCCAGATCATCCGCGGCCTGGTGGAACGCGGCCTGACCCCCATGGTCACCCTGCACCATTTCACCATCCCACTCTGGATGGCCGAACAGGGCGGCTGGGAGAACCCGCTGGCGCCGGACTGGTTTGCAGCCTTCACCCGCAAGGTGGTGGACGCCCTGAAGGAATACGTCAGCCTGTGGTGCACCATCAACGAACCAAACGTCTATGTGGCTGGCAGTTACCTGACCGGTGATTGGCCGCCCGGCAAGGAAGATCAGGGGGCGGCCTTTACGGTGCTGGGCAATTTGCTGCGCGGCCACGCCCGGGCCTATAAAGTCATTCATGAAATCCAGAAGACCGCCCGGGTGGGGGTGGCCCACCACTATCGTCCATTTATCCCCGCCCGACCTGCCTTCCCGCCGGACCGCTGGATGACCAACCTGCTCAATCAATCGTTCAACCGGGCCTTTGCAGATGCCATCCAGTCCGGAAAGCTGAATTTCTCCCTCAAGTCCACCCGCATCCCGGAGGCAATTGGCACCCAGGATTTCCTGGGCCTGAATTATTACTCCTATGAGGAGGTGCGCTTCGTGCTGGACCCCAAGGCCATCTACATGCGGCGGGATTTCCCCCAAGGGGTGGAAATGAGCGGGGATGGCATGAACGCCAACCAGCCAGATGGCATCTTCACCTCGCTCAAGTGGGCCAGGCACTATGGCCTGCCGATTTTGATCACCGAGAACGGCATTGATGACACCCGCGATACCATGCGCCCACGCTACCAAGTGCGCTATCTACACGAGGCCTGTGGGGCTGTCTACGTGAGATAGCAACTGGA